>CAIUKP010000229.1 GCA_903899675.1 uncultured Bacteroidota bacterium
ATTTAATACGTTACCCGAAAAATCAGTCAACTGAATATTTCCCAAACTAAAAAACCGCAATGAAGTAGAAATGGCCGATTCGTCTGACAATTTATGATAGGCAGCCAAACTCGCCAGATACACATCCGATAAACCCAGATCTTTTAACCAGGGCGTATAATTTACGGCAACGGCATCCCTGTTTTTGGCAAAGGGAATCTTGGCCAAATTCCAAAAGGCAGCATTGGCATCGGGCGTGGTTGCAATCGACATATCTCCCATTCCACCGGCGCGGGCATCGGGACTAATGCGCAGAAAAGGCACTGCAGTAGATACAATATTGATGGATCCAGTTTGAGACTGCACCGTATTGGCTCCCAATAAGCAACCACAAAAAAAGGCTAATAATTGAAACTTTCTTTTCATCCGTTCCGTTTTTTGACTTTTTAATTCTTTTAATAGAGCAGTAAAATACGTGTTCCGCTTTCCGACTATTACAGAAATCTAACAGGTATTAACACCTTGTTATCATTTTGCAACCTCCGTAAATACTGTAAAAGAGTAAAAATCAATGCATTCAAAACTATTTAATATCGAATCATTTGGCCGCTGGCCGATGCTGATTCCGGTTCGGAAATTAGTTTCAGGTGGTAAATATAAATACCTTTTGCCAATTTTGCTCCTGATGCCCCCTCCCCCGCCCATTGTACCTGAATATTTCTGCTGCCCGACCCAGCTACAGGCTGCTGAATCTGGCGAACCAACCTCCCCAGAATATCAAATATGGCAATTTCCAATCGCATGGGCACGCCCGGCCGATTATGCTCAACCGAAAAGGTAGTACCCGAACTAAACGGATTGGGAAAATTCATCACCCTTCCCAACACCAGCTTTTCTTGCTTTTTTACCCAAAACTCCAATGTTTTTACAGATGAATTATTCGCCAAATCCCAGGCTTTTAGGGTAATCTGGTGCCTACCCTCCGTTAATTCCGGCAACCGAAATGCAAGCTTCCCTTTCTGGTAGCTGTCTATATCCGCCTGATAATACTCATTCAACACAAAGGAATTTTGGGTATTCTCATCCAGCCAAGCAGTAATATCGTGCCCGATGCCATTGCCGGAAGCATTGATTCCAGAACTATCTTCTAACAGGGCTATCAATAAGGGCGATTCATTGGTTAAGCCCCCTTCCCGAAAAGCAGTATCATTTAAATACAATCGAATAGCCGGACCCTCCTCATCCTTACCCGCAACCGGTAAAATACCCCCAATCGATATACTGGTATCTACCCCTCCGGCATCTGCATTCTCCCCCATTGCATACATACTAAACCTTGCCTTTCCCAACGCATAGCTGATATCTTTGGGTACCACAAAATTGATGCGAAATTTACCCCCCTGCACGGTGGCAGTGCCCCTAAAAAGCACCGCCGTTTGTTGATTATACACCGCTGCCGTACTTCCACTTCGGTTTCCCAGTGTTTTTAAAACCTGTGGCTGGTCGTACAAACTGAGTTCTACCATCCCGTTGAAATTTGTTAATGGTACGCCTCGGGAATCAGTCAGTTCTCCCTCGCAGGTATATCTTCCCAATGCTTTCAGGGTATCGTTGCCGGTTATTGGCTTTCCATTTAACCGGGTTAACCGGATGTTGTTTTTTGGAAATGCCAGGGTTAGGGCCGGATCTCCCAGCAGGGTAAACTTCCGGTTATTCAATACATCCCCGGTAGTACTTAAAATGGTATTCTTTGCCAACAGTACCGAATTACCCAAGGAAAGGTAATTTCCTGCAGCATCTTTTTGCATACCTACTTTCAAATACTGATCATTCATTTGCAAATTGCTATAAGCAAAAACCGGTCGGGTGGTGGTTAACAGGGCGATGCCACCGGTTGAATCGTTTTTCAATACCCGATCACCCAGGGAAACTACTGCCGGATTATCGTGCGGAGCAAAATCACAACTGGCAGTTATAAATAAGGGTAAGCGATTGGGATTATTGAATCGCTTCACTTCCTCTGCCGTAAAAACCGCTTCATCCGCGAGTCGTTGATAATTCCCATGCCCCGTGTAATTAACTACCAATGCCCCCCTAAAACATTGATTTACGATGGTTTCATTTACCTGCGGATATCGATCACCGCCGCTACTGCTTATAATCGGAAAAGCATCTAAATATACTTTCTGAATATTCAGCAAAGGGTTGGTTTGAAAAGTACTGGCCGTTATTTGTTGAGCATCATTGAAATGCAAATTATTATCCCGGTCATCTCCTATAAACAGCGTTTGCATCCGCCACGATCCCTGCGATACGGGTTGTTGATAGCGAATGATTTTGTTTACTACCTGGGTAGCTTCTGCTAAATTAACAGCCGGCAATCGTCCAATGGCAATATCCAATCCATCGCCCGCTCGCATGGCACTAAAATCTTCGCCATCATCCAGCAAACCAAAAAAGTCATCCGAAGTATAGGTTCGCAGGGGATCCAAGGATTCTGGACTTTCGTATACCGGCACTAAATTTCCTTCCTGTATTTTTTTACGCTTGTAATCATAACTGCCAGAACCCAATAGCAACAGGTATTCCGGACGAAGGCTGCCGGTACTTCGGGCTTTATCGTAATACATTTTTACAAAATCCCTTAGGGCAGTTGGGTCGGGATTGCCACCAGAAAATTCATGATAAATCTGTTGCGTAGTTACAACACTTGCCGAAATTCCATCCCTTACCCGATGGTATTCTGCCAACCGGATAGCTTCCGACAATAAACTTGCCTGCGTGATTACCAACATCCGCACGGGCGAACTATTGTGTAAATCTTGATTAGCAACTTTCCCCAATAAAATAGGCTCAGGCAAAGCACTTAAAATTCCCGCAGCATACTCTCGTAAGTTGGATGCCCCATTCACCCATTGCATCAGATTACCCGATTGCGTGGTATTCATTTTTACCGGGTTGAATGGATTCGTTACATCCCAAACAAATGCACCTGCTCCATTCGGAACCTGCTGAATTTCAAAGGCGGCCGTGGCTCCGGAACTTACCGAACGAGTGTCTCTAAAAAACAAAGTTCCACTGCCAACAAATGCCAGCTGCCTGCGGGCAAAAACTTCAATCCAATCAATCCATCCAATAGCTGCAGGATTGTTAGAAGCCATTTGTATTTGTATCGACAGATTGCCCGCAGCTGCCGGCAAAAATCGGGATAGCTGTTTACCCTGGGTTGCATAGGTTTCTAAAAACTGACCGCTAACCGCAGGTAAACTCGTTTCCTGAACTGCCTGACTTTGCTGTAGCAAACGAAAAGTAGTGGGAGTGCCCACCGAACGGGCTGCCAACTGGCTGATTAAGGTAACCGGCTGTTGGGTATTTAATAAGGTAAAAGGAATTGAAAGCGTTGTGGTAAGTGATTGTCCGGGTTGTGCTCCCAATTTAGTTCCGAGCCAGTTTTTTCCGCTAAACAATACATTTTCCAATTCGAGCTCCTGATAAAATCGGTCGTCTATTTCCCGAACGGTTACGGTAGCAGCAGGTTGCGCCGTTTGAAGGGATATTCTTCTTCCATTACCGCCAATGGTTAGGTAGTAATAGGCTGTATCGGAATAGAGGTTGGTTTGGTGCTGCCATAATCCGGTAAGGGTATCTTTGATCCAGGGATGTGGCCCCGGGGCGTAAAAGAGAAAATAATCCGTTCCATTAAAAATGCCATCCCCCCCATCCACCATTTCCAGGGCATTTTCTATTAAATCGTCTGCTCGGGGTTCCCGGTTATTTTCGGGAAGCATTGCCCCTCCATTTCCAAATAAACGAATTGAATTACTCGAAAGATTGCCAGTTGAAATGCCTGCCTGTGCCAAAGCAGTGGCTGTAACTTTAAACACCCCTTCGCGAGTTACCCCCAGTTGAGTCCAACTTCCCGCTGCCAATACCGAATGAGCAGCATACACCCGCTGCCCAAATAGGTTAGAAGATCCTATCAGTGTGCCCACCATAATCACCAAAAACAACCTGAAAATCATACAATATATCGGTTACTGATAATAATGCCCCCTTGAACAGCGTTAATTGTTAACAGAGTTAAAATTAGGTTTTTGCTAACAAAGTCAAGGGCCCTAAACGGAATCTACCACCTGTAAAACTTATATATTCGCATTGGTTTGTAACAATCCAATTCGTGAAAACTACTTATACCATCAATTTTAGCATCATGAAACTACTTTCTTTCCTTGGTAATGCTGCCTGTTTTGTTGCAATTATGGGCACTATATCCTCTTGTAGCAGTGGCGGTGGCATTTTTTCGAAAAAACCCGACAAATCGTCTGTAACCGGATGGAACTATAACGACAAAACCCAGGGCAATTTTAGCGTAATGAAACCCAAGGATGTAAAAACAGCTCCTGGACTTATTTTTGTTCAGGGAGGTACTTTTACTATGGGTGCCACCCAGGAAGATGTGATGGCCGACTGGAACAATGCTCCCAGAAGAGTTACGGTTAACTCCTTTTTTATTGATAAAACTGAGGTTGCGAATGTGCATTACCGGGAATACCTCTACTGGCTAGAGAATGTGTTTGGAACGGCCGGTATGGATACCATTGTTGCTGCAGCCTATCCAGATACCAATGTTTGGAGATCTGAATTGAGTTTCAACGAGCCGATGGTTGAATATTATTTCCGTCACCCCGCTTTTAACTACTATCCGGTTGTAGGTATCACTTGGAAGCAAGCCAATGATTTTTGTATCTGGCGCACCGACCGGGTAAATGAGGTTACTGCTATTAAATCTGGCTTTCTGGATGCAAAAACACAGATTAAAAAGGAATTGAATGGAGCTGGATCGGATAATTTTAATACAAAAGCCTATCTGATGGGCGAATACCAGGCTACCCCTGGCAAGCAGGTTACTTCTAAAAGCAATCCGCTGAAAGATGCACAGGGTCGCCCGCGAACTACCATTAAAGTAGAAGATGGCATCTTGTATGGCGATTATCGCCTGCCTACAGAAGCAGAATGGGAATATGCCGCTTATGGCTATATGATGCAAAATCCCCAAAGAAAAATGAAGGGATCTGCCAATCGTGGGGAGGAAATTATTGCCAACAAACAAGTGTATGCCTGGAAGAATGAAGGCTACGATAACCTCCGTTACACACAAAAAGGGAAATTACAAGGTCAGTTTCTGGCCAACTTTAAAAGAGGTGCCGGAGATAATATGGGAGTTGCCGGGGGCTTAAACGATAATGCCGCCTACACGGCAGAAGTAGACTCTTACTACCCCAATGGCTTTGGATTGTATAATATGAGCGGCAATGTAAATGAGTGG
>CAIUKP010000230.1 GCA_903899675.1 uncultured Bacteroidota bacterium
AAAAATACCTCTACCAAAATCCAGATAATTATCAAATGGCGTGGTGGAGAATGCCTGCTGACACAAGAATTAGATTAAATACTCAAATGGCATCAAAATCATTGGAGAAGGCAATTCTTCAAAATGATAAAAACTATGTAGTTGGGGCTTCATATTCAATTGCAAATAGATATAGCCAAAATGGAACACCGGCATGGCAGGCAGTAAGAACAGCTTCCTTATTGACCTATTTTAGAGAGGTAAAGGATACTACTTATTATTTAACAATGGCTAAAGCATATTTTGATTCTTATTTAAACCTGAATGTAGACAGTATATTGAAATTAGATTCCGCATATAAAGATCATATAAGGAAGGAAACAGAACAAAACAAAAGATTAATTAATTCAAGTGTGATAGCATCTTTCAAGGTAACTGATTACCAAACTCAAGCGATGAAATATGCAGGCTTACTTAACAGTGGTGCTTGGACAAATTATACTTTCTCTAAAAATTTAAAACATTTAAACGATGCACTAAAATGGGCTAAAAAGGCTAATGAGTTTTTTGAAGCGCCTGAATGCATGACTACCTATGCAAGAATTTTATATAAAACCAACAATAAGGTATTAGCCATTGAGTGGCAGTCGAAGGCAATTGACTTTTTAAAGAGTAAAAATGGCAATGCAATTGAACTTGAAAAAGTACTTGAAGCCATGAAAAATGGAAGCGATAAGATTGATGAGTATTAGGAACAATTAGATAAGATTATTAAGTACTCAGGGAGTAACACTGCATGAATCTCCTTATCAAGGCAGGCAGGAAGTCAAAAAACTTTACTTCGGAAAAAGTGTGTATGAAAAAATGCCGGAATTTGGTTCGGGTACTCTCGCACCCACACTCACTCTCAATCTGTATTTTGTGGCCTCGCCAAGAATCTACGCCCAGGCGCACAGGCCTGCCTGCCGGCAGGCAGGGAACTTGAATCTGGAGCTTCTGAAAATGTTTGAGAAAGTTTGAGTGGTGGCCTCGCCAAGAATCTACGCCCAGGCGCTCAGGCCTGCCTGCCGGCAGGGAACTTGAATCTGGAGCTTCTGAAAATGTTTGAGAAAGTTTGAGTGGTGGCCTCGCCAAGAATCGAACTTGGATCTGGAGCTTCGGAAACTCTTATACTATCCATTGTACTACGAGGCCGGGGGTGCAAAAGTAATATTTCGGCGCTAATTCCTTGCTTTTTTCGGTATGATAGGCGGTTTTCTACCTAAATTAAGTACTATCAGAGGGAAGAAAACCAGCTCCCGCCTTACTTGAGCGCATTTATAGCATTTCCTGGAGGGCAGCGGGTAAGAAAACGCGCGTGGGCACACTGGTCATGATGGAAAAATCATCCCCCAGGGATGACTGATTATCTAGAAACCGGAAAATACGTTGTACCAGATTCTTCCGGAAAAGGGCAGTGAAAATCTGATCCCCCGCCATCCGCTCATTGCTGAGTACATTTAATAAAACACTATCGTACAATCGAAACTTTTTGGCGGAAAAACTTGCAACCGATGAATATATAGTTCCCCCCTTCATGGATTGAATCATTTCATCGGCCTTTTTCTGTATAAACTGAAAAGCAAATCCACTGCTGGCTTTTACTTGTCCGCCCGCAGTACCGATATACCTAACCGGCCCCGCTTGTTGCGTAAAGCGATGATTCGTCATGGGAATTACCCCCCATTCGGTATGTTCAATGGTGTAAGAATCGCGGGTAATATATTGCTCTATATAACTTCGCAACGCTTCATCATAGGCTTCTGCAGAAAGCAGATCGCCGGAAAACAACGTATATTCTACCAGGGCTTTTCTTTTGCTTACAGGTAAAACATATACAAAAGTGGTACCTGCTTGTTGACTCACCCGAAAGTCCATAAAAGTTGCCATATCAGGTTGAAAACAGTCTTGTGAGGTTTCTATCAGCCAGCCCTTAAAGTGCTGCAGTAAATGATAGGCACCGGATTGGTTGGCCGATTTACTGGTTTCTTTAAACAGGATACTATTTACCACAAACGGGGCAGTTACATTTCCGGAAGCCAACTGAACCGTAGCGATGCCATTGGAATGGGTGATACACAGCACCTGTTCTGTTTTCCAGGTAATCAGGGGGCGGGTAGCGGCGAGTTCCTGTACCCGATTGTAAAGGTCTATACCCCGTATCATTTTATACTGATAAGGAGCCAATGGGGCTGCAACAGAAAATCCGTTCGAATGAAATACCAATTGATTCCAACGATGAAAAACGATCGACTCAAAAACTCCCGGCTGCTGCTCCCAGAAACACCAGGTTCTGTCGTTGGTGTTTTTTGCGGCAGCGTCTATCACCAATATTTTTTTATTGGCAAAAAAATCATCCTGCATCATGCGCATCAGCACACTCATGCCTGCACAGCCGGCACCGGTAATAATATAATCGTAGCTTGTATTCAATGCAAGAGAATATAGGAGCGAAAAGGAAAATCAGTGTTGTTGCAGTTGCTCGTCCCTTTTTACTTTTTCCCAGTACTCGCGGGCAACCCACAACATACCAAAACTTTCTCCTTGTTCTTTTCCCAAATGCTTGTGATGCATTTTATGGGCCCAGCGGATCACTTTAATATATCGGTTGTTGCTGCGGGAAAATAATTTGAACCGCTGGTGTATGATGATTTCATGTACCAAAAAATAAGCAAACCCATACATGGCTATACCAAAACCTATTCCCACTGCCCAGTAATTGCCGTTCATGCTGCCAAGCATAATGCAAAGCCAACTGGGTATGGCAAAAATCAAAAAGAAAGCATCATTTTTTTCGAAAAAACCCTCCTCTTTTTGGTGATGATCTTTATGCAAATACCACAAAAACCCATGCATCACATACCGATGGCTTAGCCAGGTAACTGGCTCCATAATCAAAAATGTTAACAGGGCAACCAAAACGTAAATCATAACGTATAAAAAGTTCGGATGGCGAAAAAGAACAAAATCTGAATAAACAACAAATTTACAGCGAATTGGTTTACTTTTTTAAAGCCACTCTGCTGGAAAACCAGCATCAACAGGGCACTGATGATAAACCAGCACACATAATTAAAAAAGGGAATGCTTCCCTGCAGCCAGGTCCAATACCCCAATTTTACCGCTGCAGGCTCTAGAAACCAGTCAAACAGTGTAGCCAGCAATGCCGAATCTACAATCAACGAAAATTGTATCCATCGTTCGGGAATCTGCTCTGAGCTTGGGCCCATCCATTTCAATAAATTTTCATGCAACCACATCATACACTGACCACTACACCAAACTACTAAAAACCAGTTTACCCCTATTAAAAAGGGTACCCCCTTTACACCGGTACCCAATAAAGTTCCATAGCGGTACTCACCAAATAGCAGGCCGGTATTCACGCCAATCATTTCAGTAAGCATTCCCACCCCAAATGCCAGCAAAGCAAACCAATAAAATTTGGCGGTTCTTTCATTATTGGTCCATAACAATAAACCCAACATTACACAAAGGTTTACCGGAGTCATTTGGATAAACCACTCGCTATAAGTGCCGGTAATCATACCCAGCATCCCGCTCACATGAAAGAGCAGGGCAACAGACGTAGCGATGATAAATTTAGACTGACCCTCCATACCATAAAATTAATGCAGGGAATCAACAATATTGAGTATCTCCAATTGTTTTTGCCAGATGATTTTTTCTGTAATCGCCGCACTGCTTAAACAAAGCGGTATACCACCTCCCGGGTGCACGCTTCCGCCTACAAAATACAACCCGGGAATCTGATTACTGAAATTCGGATGCCGTAAAAAAGCTGCCAGCTTTGAATTAGAGCTGGTGCCATATAAAGAACCGCTATACGAATCGGTGAGGGATTCGATACTTACCGGATCGGCAACGGTTTCGGAAACCATCAAATCTTCTACCGAAACACCCAATATCCTACTCAGTTTTGAAATAATTCGTTCGCGCGATTGCTGGCGAAACAGTTCCCAGTCCTGACCCACATTAGCAGGTACATTAATCATCACAAACCAGTTTTCCATTCCTTCGGGAGCCTGCACACCCGGTTCAAATTTAGAAGTGATATTGATATACACCGTAGGATCTTCGTATAAGGTTTTGTATTTGAAAAGATGATCGAACTCTAATTGATAGTTACCAGAGAAAAATATATTGTGCAGTGATAGTTGCGGAAAACTTTTCCGAATACCCCAGTAAAAAATCATTGCGCTGCTGCTACGTTCCTGTTGGAGAATTTTTTTAGCCGCTTCTGGTAGTTGCAATAAACGTAGGTAAGTAAAATATACATCCACATTGCTGATAACCCAGTTGGCTAGAACCACTTCACCCCCTACTTCTACGCCCATAGCTTTTCCTTCTGATAGAATGATTCTGGTAACTGGACAATTGAAATAAAACTCCACGCCCAATTTTTGGGCTAATTTATAAAGCGCTTTCGTAATACTTATCATCCCACCTTTCGGATAAAAACTACCTTCGTTATGCTCTAAGTGCGAAATCATTGTAAGCATGCCTGGGGCACTGTAGGGATTACTTCCATTGTAGGTGGCATATCTGTCGAACAACTGTACCGTTTTCGGATTTCGAAAAGATGATTGATTGAGGGAATGCATAGTTTGAAACAAATGCTTCCAGCTAGTGGCTGCTATAGCAGGGCCGATATCAGCATCGCGTAAGGTAGATGACTTATGAAGCGAATGGGTTAAAAATATATTACCAACCTGATTGAATAAGCGATTGGCTTTTTGCAGGTAGCGAATGATATCCGACTCCTTTTCTCCATGCTTGAGCGCCAGTTCCAATGCCAATAACTCTTTGTCGGCATAGGCTTTCACCATGGGTCCTTCTTCATAAAAATAATGGCAGGATACCGGTAATTTTTCATAAGTGAGGTAACCCTCCATCGGTTCTCCGGCCAAAGCAAACAATTCTTCAATCAGGTGAGGGCGGGTAAATAAACTGGGGCCGGCATCAAAATGAAATCCATCCTTTTCAAAATGATGCAGTTTGCCTCCGGGAAATGCATTTTTTTCAAATATTTTTACCTGAAATCCTCGGCAAGCCATTCGGATTGCTGATGCCAAACCGGCCACACCGGCACCGATAACAATTACTTGTTGCTCTTTAGGTAAGGGAGAAATAGATTGTTTTTTCATGCCACTTGCTGCCAACTTAACCAATCCGCTAATTTTGGAAATGCGATATGAAACCAGGGAGTATATTCTTGGGGTTGCTGAGTTATCAAATTTTGAATTTGCTCTACTTCTAGATATTTAAAATCTGCCACTTCTGCCGGGTCCGGTTGAATAGGTCCATCGTAGTATCCAATAAATACATGATCAAATTCATACTCAGTTAAGCCATTCGAAAAAGTTGCTTTGTATACAAAGTCAAATACTTTTTTTAAAGGGGTTGTAAAGCCCATTTCCTCTTGCAAGCGGCGGCTGGCAGCAGCAATGGTTTCTTCTTTCGGGCGGGGATGACTGCAACAGGTGTTGGTCCACATACCGCCACAGTGATATTTTTCTGCTGCCCTTTGTTGCAAAAGCAGTTGACCCTGACTATTAAATACAAATACACTGAAAGCCCGGTGTAACAAAGCGCTGCGGTGGGCCTCCATTTTTTCCATGGTGCCGATTGCCTCATCAAGCTCATTTACCAGTATAAGTTGTTCCATCAATCGTTGCTGGTTTAGAGTAAATTCAATTGACTCCGGATGCCGGCTTTGGCCAATATCAGCATTTTACCATAATCTGGAATGCGAATTCTATATTGGAGAATATTTTGTGGGGGAACTTTTTTAATCTTTTTAAATAAAGACAAATAGTATTTGTAAGCTACATAAACTCCAAAGCGAGCTTTTTCTGGCAATGCGCGTATTCCTAGGTAGGCATGATCAAAATCATGCTGAATATCATTTTCAATTGCGTCTTTATCTCGCTGAGAAAAATTATTGAAATCACAGCCTGGAAAATATACCCTTTCCAAACCCTCATAGTCTGCTTTCAGATCACGAAGAAAATTTACTTTCTGAAAAGCAGCTCCCAAACTACGGGCGGGTGCTTTAAGAGATTCGTACTGGTTCAGGTTTCCATCACAAAAAACAAAAAGGCACATTAAACCCACTACTTCTGCACTTCCATAAATATATTCTTCGTATTTATTTTGATCGTAGGCAACCTTGTTTAGATCCATTTCCATACTATGAAAAAATGCTTCAATCAGTGCGTGATCTATATGATATTGATTAACTGTTAATTGAAAACTATGTAAAATTGGATTCAGACTAATTCCCCGCTGAATGGCATCATAGGTTTGCTTTTTAAAATCTGCTAGTAAATAGGCTTTATCCTGGTCGTGAAATGTGTCTACAATTTCATCCGCAAAGCGAACAAATCCGTAAATATTGAAAATGGGGGTGCGTAAATCTTTGTGTAAAATTTTGATGGCAGACGAGAAGCTGGTGCTATACAACTCCGTAGTCAATTTACTGCACGACTGGCTGAGTTGATGAAATAAGCGAAGCATAAGAAGAAATTAAGACAGAAATTTAATTGTTTTTTTTTATTTGAACAAACCTTTCGAATGATTATCAAAACTCAGTTAACTTTTTGCAACGCATTTATACAAATTGTTTGGTTATTTCCTTGGCCACCACTTCCCCGCTGATAAGGCTGGGAGGCACTCCGGGACCGGGAACGGTGAGTTGACCCGTATAAAAAAGGTTACTTACTTTTTTGCTTCGAAGAGAAGGTTTTAAAACAGCGGTTTGCAGTAAAGTGTTTGCTAAACCGTAAGCATTTCCTTTAAAAGCATGGTATTCGCTGATAAAATCACTGGTGGAAAAGGATTTTTTATAAATGATTGCATCTCGAATGGATTGTCCCCACCGGTTTTCCAATCGGGTTACTACTTCCTCAAAATATCTTTCTCGCAACTCTTCGGAGTCGTCGGTAAGGCCGGCTGCCACCGGGATAAGAATAAATAAATTTTCACAGCCTTCGGGGGCTGTAGAGGGGTCGGTGGTGGAAGTTACATTCACATAAAATAGCGGATCAGTTGGCCACTGAAAGCTGGTATATATTTCTTCGCCATGTTTGGCAAAGGAGGTATCGAAAAAAAGTGAGTGATGCTGAACGCCAGTTAATTTTTTCTGAATACCCACATAATACAATAAACAACCGGGTGCCATTACCCTCGAATTCCAGTAAGCTTCAGAATACGATCTGCTGGCAGCGGGTAGCAAGGCAGTTTCTATATGATGATAATCTGCTCCCCCAATAATTACATCGGCTGTGTGCAGTCCATTAGTCGTTTCAGTTGAATGGGTTAATTGGGTGTGCAGTGCGGTAGCCAATCCATTGGTCACTTCAATGGAAGTAACTTCTTCATTAAAATGAAATGTAACGCCTAACTCAACGGCCAGGTTGTACATTCCTTTTACTATTTGGTACATACCCTTTTCCGGAAACCAAGTGCCGCCCTCTATATCGGCATAGTTCATTAAACTATATAAAGCCGGGGTTTTCGCAGGAAGGGCTCCCAAAAACAAAACGGGAAATTCCATCAACTCACGTAAACGTGAATCTTTGAAGTACTTCGCTACATGCGACTTCATTGAATTAAATACATCTAAGCGAAATAAACCCTTAATCAAATCAACATCCAAAAACTCAGTGAGAGACTGTCCTGGTTTCATTACCAGCTTGTTAATGCCTACCTCGTATTTATAGGCGGCCTCGGAAAGAAAGGCGGCTAATTTTTTGCCAGCACCGGGTTCAATAGATTCGAAGAAATCTTGCAATGCCTCGGCTCCTGCGGGAATGTCCCATTCACTATCGGGCCAGAAAACTGAATATGAGGGATCTAATCTTTTCAGCTGATAATAATCACTTACTTTTTTTCCGAATAAGCGGAAATATCTTTCAAAAACATCTGGCATCCAATACCAGCTAGGTCCCATGTCGAAGGTAAAGCCGGCAGCTTCTATTTTGCGCGCTCTTCCACCTGGTATCGGATGTTTTTCTAGCACAACCACTTTCCAACCCGCTTTTGCCATAAAGCTGGCAGCAGACAAACCAGCGAAGCCGCTACCGATAATAATTACTTTTTTTTGCAAAAGCGTTAGTTGAGAAGTTTATTAATGACGATTGATTTGTGTTTTCAGCAATTTACGGGCAAAATGTATTCTGCTTTTGATTGTTCCTAAGGGTTCTTGTAACATATCGGCAATTTCGTGGTATTTATATCCATCGAAATACAATAAGAAAGGATTTCGAAAAATTTCTGGTAAATCATGAATGGCTTGCTGAACTTCTTTCAGATTGATAGTAGCAATTGCTTCATTGCTAACCGTACCCTGTTGGGTGTTAATCAGAAATTCATTGGGAGTATAATCGAAAATTGTTTGCTGCTTTGCTTTTCTGCGGTAGTTGTTGATGAAAATATTCCGCATGATGGTATACAACCAGGCTTTGATGTTGGTACCAACATTGTATTTGTCTTTATTCGCCAAAGCT
>CAIUKP010000231.1 GCA_903899675.1 uncultured Bacteroidota bacterium
CATCATCATCATCTTCATCGGAAGATGCGCGGGTCGATTTGGAAGCGCTGGTTTTTTTAGGGGTTCCGGGTTCATCATCTTCTAAATCATCCACCTCATCATCTTCTAATGGTTGCTTAGATTTTGAAGAAGCTTTGGGTGCAGGAGATGCGTCCTTTGCGGGTTTTTTTGGGGAGGATTTCGAGTCCTTATCTAATTTGGCTGCCATATTCCAAAATGATTTGTAACGTAAATTTTAAACGCATTTTAATACTAACCAAAAAAACTTTTCTTTTTATAGAAAATATTTTTACAGATGAACTATTTGGTCTCTTCCCGGACCGTTCGAAACCACGGTAACAGGTGCTCCCACATAGGCATTAATATATTGAATATATGATTTCATATGCTCTGGTAATAGTTCCGAACTTTTGATGGAAGTGGTATCGGTATTCCATCCTGCAAAGCTTTCCAGTACGGGTTCGATGGTGATGCCGTTCATTTGATAGGGTACTTGCCGGGTAGTTTCACCGTTGATAGAATAGTCGGTACACATTTTCAATTCTTCAAATCCGTCTAGCACATCCGCTTTGGTCATTATCATTTGGGTAACGCCGTTTAGCATGCTGGCATACCGCAAAGCAACTAGGTCTATCCAACCGCAACGGCGGGGTCTTCCGGTGGTTGCACCAAACTCACTTCCCGTTTTGCGGAGCAATTCACCGGTCTCATCTTCCAATTCCGTAGGAAAAGGGCCACCACCTACTCTGGTGCAGTAGGCTTTAGTAACGCCCATCACTTCACCAATCTGGCGGGGAGAAACCCCCAATCCGGTACAAACCCCTGCAGAAATGGTATTTGAAGAGGTAACAAAAGGGAAAGTACCAAAGTCGATATCCAACATACTACCCTGTGCCCCTTCGGCCAGTACTTTTTTTCCGGCACTGATTTGATCGTTGATAAAATATTCCCCATTTACCACATTCAGCGAACGAAGAAACTCTAATGCCTCAAAAAATTCTTCTTCCCAAGCGGTGATGTCTTCTACAAAATGAAAATTATCCAATAACTTTTGATGTTTCAGCCGAAGCTTAATGTATTGGGTGGTAAAGTTTTTATGCAGCAGGTCGCCTACACGCAGCGCATTTCTTCCGGTTTTATCCATATAAGCCGGACCAATACCTTTTAGGGTGCTGCCAATTTTGCTTTCACCTTTTTGCATTTCCGAAGCTTTATCAAGTGCCCGATGTGTAGGTACAATGATATTGGTTCGCTCCGAAATAAAAAGATTCTTTTTTACATCAATGCCAAATGCTGCTACCGCATCACATTCCCTTTTCAGGGTTACGGGATCTAGCACCACTCCATTGCCAATGATATTGATGGTATTTTGATGAAAGATGCCCGAGGGTATTTGGTGTAATACCATTTTTTTGCCTTCTACATAGAGCGTGTGACCGGCATTTGGCCCTCCCTGAAAACGGGCAATGATATCGTAACGGGGAGCAAAATAGTCTACTATTTTCCCCTTTCCCTCATCTCCCCACTGCATACCCAAGATAACATCTACCATACAAACATATATTAATACTATACAAAAATAAGTGAAGCCACACTGTAAATTGCGATAATGTGCAATAAATTATTGCGGTGTGTATAAATGAAAGTTAGCAGTGGATTTAACTGATGGCGGTATCAGTTTCAAAACGTTCAACTTTTTGAATACCCTGCAATGAGGTAAGTCTTGCTACTAGCTCATCTAGCTCCTCTTTGTCGTGCACAAAAACTTTAATGGTGCCTTCAAACATGCCTTCTTTTGATTCTATGCTCAGGCCCGATATATTGATGCGTAAATCACCACTAATTACGGTGGTAATTTTATTTACTACCCCTACATCATCTAATCCGATAATCCGCAAACCGGTGAGGAATGAAATTTCTTTATTTTTCGCCCATTTGGTTTTTACAATGCGATGCCCATAGTTTGCCATTAATTGTGGAGCATTGGGGCAGGCAGTTCGATGGATAATCATGCCTTTTCCAGTGCTTACGAATCCAAATACATCGTCTCCGGGAATGGGGTGACAACATTTGGCAAGCTGGTACATGATTTTATCACTGCTTTCACCAAAAATGATCAGTTCCGAGTCTTTTTTGTTTACCGGCTTGTTGGCTACTGCTTCTGCCGGATCATTGAAGGGCAATTTTGGTTTGGGAAATTCAATCCGGTCGCCATACAGGATGGCTTCTTTCAACTCGCGCAGATCGATGGTTTTATTGGCAATTTTAAAATGCAAATCTAGTGCCGATGGTAACTTATAAAACTGCACCAATTCTTCGATATTATGAAAGTTATAGGCAGCACCCATATTTTCCAGCTTCCGTTGTAAGGTATATTTCCCTTCTTCGGCAATGGTTCTTTTTTCTTCTCGTAGTGCGTCTTTAATTTTGGTTTTTGCTTTGGCGGTAACCACAAATCCCAGCCAGCCTTCTGTAGGTTTTTGTTTGTTACTGGTAATAATTTCAACCTGGTCGCCACTCCGCAATTTATGACTCAGCGGTACTAACTTATGATGTACTTTGGCTCCAATACACTTTGAGCCAATGGCACTGTGAATCGCAAACGCAAAATCCAATGCAGTACTTCCAGTTGGCAACATTTTTACTTCTCCCTTTGGCGTGTACACATAAATTTCTTCTGCCAAGAAGGAGGTTTTAAAGTCCTGCAAAAAATCAACCCCATCTGAGTCCTGACTGCCCAATACTTCCCGAATTTGACCGAACCACTTATCAAAACGGTCTTCATCGTTGGTGCCCTCTTTATATTTAAAATGTGCTGCCAATCCTTTTTCGGCAATTTCGTTCATACGTTTACTCCGAATTTGAATTTCAACCCATTTCCCCTGCGGGCCCATTACAGTGGTATGCAGGGCTTCATATCCATTGTTTTTGGGGTTGCTTAACCAGTCGCGCATTCTTTCGGGGGCGGGATTGTATTCATCGGTTATTAAGGAGTAAACCTTCCAGCAATCTTCTTTTTCTTTTTCAAGGGGAGAGTCTATGATGATACGGATGGCAAACAGATCATAAACTTCTTCAAAAGCCACTTCCTTTTTTTTAATTTTATTCCAGATTGAGTGGATGCTTTTGGGTCTGCCATATATTTCAAATTGAAAGCCGGCTGCATCAATCTTATCTTTCAGCGGCCGGATAAATTCATTGATATAGCGGGTTCTTTCCCGTTTGGTCTCTGATAATTTGCGGGCAATTTCTTTGTAGTTTTCCGGCTCCATGTATTTCATGGAGAGATCTTCCAGTTCGGTTTTGATATTATATAACCCCATGCGGTGAGCAAGTGGGGCATACACCCAAATGGTTTCTGAAGCAATTTTCAGTTGCTTCTCCCTTTTCATATGCTCCAATGTGCGCATATTATGGAGTCGGTCGGCCAGCTTAATTAATATTACGCGTGGATCATCGGTTAGGGTGAGGAGGATTTTTTTAAAGTTTTCTGCTTGCAAACTGGTATTGGTATCCATTACCGTGGAAATCTTGGTAAGTCCATCCACAATTTTGGCAATCTCGGTTCCAAATTCCTGTTCTACATCTTCCAGGGTAAGGTCGGTATCTTCTACCGTATCGTGCAAGAGTGCACAAATGGTACTTCTAACGCCTAGTCCTATTTCTTCAACACAAATCATGGCAACAGCAATGGGATGCAGGATGTAGGGCTCTCCGCTTTTACGGCGCATGGTTTTGTGGGCTTCGGCTGCCATTTCAAAAGCGAGCCGCACCAATTCTCGATCGCCCTTTTTTAATTTGGGGCGCAGACTACGCATGAGGGCACGATAATAGCGTACTATCTCTTTTTTTTCCTGTTCGGCATCCAGATTGTATACCGGTAATCCCTCTTTGGTAACTATTTCCTGTGCGGTTTCCATGCGTGTACAAATATACTAAAAAGCTAGGCTATCTTCCGCCGAAAGCTGCTGCTTGCAGGAAGCGGGACGACAATTTTACCACGATTCCTTTTACCTGCATTCAGTTGGTTACCTTTGTGATGATGGCGAGCAATTCAACCCCTTCTGGAACCCTTACCCTAAGTCTCTGGAAAAAATTATTTGTGTTTGTTCAACCCTACCGAAAAGCCTGGTATGGGAGTTGGATGTTGGCGATCTGTATGGCATTGGCTGCACCGGTTCGTCCTTTTCTTATTCAGGTAACCCTAGATAAGGCGATGGGAAAAACAATTCAATGGCCCCATTGGATTTCGGACAAGTGGCAATACCCCTTTGCACAAGATGCCATTACTTTTATTGTAATGGTTACGGTGTTTCAGTTGCTATTCTTGCTGCTGGAAACCTCGGTTCGATTTCTGTTTTCCTTTACTACCTCCCGGCTGGGACAATGGGTGGTAAATGATCTTCGGCAGGCCGTGTACAAAAAAGTAGTGAATCTCGAATTGCGCCAGTTCGACAAAACCCCGATAGGAACCCTCACTACCCGCACCATCAATGATATTGAAAGCATCAACGATGTTTTTTCAGATGGACTGATTCCCATCATTGCCGACCTACTCACCATACTGATTACATTGGCCACCATGTTTTGGATTAACTGGAAGCTTACGCTGATTAGTTTAGTACCCTTTCCCATTATGTTGGTGGCTACTTACTATTTTAAAGAGAGTGTAAACAAAAGTTTTATGCAGGTGCGAAATGCGGTAGCTGAATTGAATGCATTTGTGCAGGAACATATTACAGGTATGCAGGTGGTACAGGCTTTTTCGGCTGAGGAAAGGGAGATGGAAAAATTTTCGGCCATCAATGCCCGTCACCGGGAAGCGAATATTCGGGCGATTTTTGCGTATTCCGTATTTTTTCCGGTGGTAGAAGTGGTACTGGCGATTAGTACGGGATTATTGGTATGGTGGGTTTCTGGTGGAGTGGCCGAAGCTGGTTTACTGGTTTCTTTTATTTTATATCTCAACCAGATTTTCCGTCCCCTGCGGGTGATAGCCGATAAATTTAATGTATTGCAGATGGGGATGATTGCTGCAGAGCGGGTAATGAAAGTGTTGGAGAATCCGGATACTACTCCTCCCGACATTGCAAAGCCCTATCAGCCCAATAAAGTAGGAGGAACCATCGAATTTCGGGACGTATTTTTTGGATATGATGAACATCGGGATGTGCTAAAAAATATCAATTTTACAGTACCTGCCGGCACAACGGTTGCATTGGTTGGGCATACGGGTAGCGGAAAAAGCAGCATCATCAGTTTAATCAACCGCCTTTACCCATTGCACCGGGGTACTATTTTGCTAGATGGGATAGATATCAATGATTATGAGCTGGCACTGCTTCGAAAAAATATTGGGGTAGTGTTGCAAGATGTTTTTTTATTCTCGGGTACCATTGCCGACAATATCACTTTGCGAAATCCTGCAATTACCCGCGAACAGGTGGTGGAAGCAGCCACATTAATAGGGGTGCACGATTTTATCAACCAACTTCCAGGCGGCTACGACTATTCGGTGATGGAAAGAGGCAATACCCTGAGTTTAGGTCAGCGGCAGTTGATTTCCTTTATCCGAGCCTTATTATACAATCCGGCCGTATTAATTTTAGATGAGGCCACCTCCTCCGTTGATACGGAAAGTGAACAATTGATTGAAAAGGCTATTGATAAATTAATTAGTGGACGAACTTCCATCATAATCGCCCACCGCTTAAGTACCATCCAAAAAGCGGATCAAATTATAGTATTAGCGGATGGGGTAATTCAGCAAATGGGCAGCCATGAGCACCTGCTGGCCGCCGGGGGAATGTATAAGGAGCTATATGAGAAGCAATTTCAAGAAAAAAGTGCATAATAAATTGATAATTAAAGCCTTATGATTTTTTTGGATTTTCACCTCTTTTTTCGTATATTCAATTTTTTCTATTTGGCAACCTAAAAGGTAGGCAGTCTTCGTAGGATGTTAGCGGGCAAAGAAGTTTTGCACTTTTTTCAGTTTTCAGTCCGGCTTTTCCACGCATCCCCCTATCTTTGCCGCAAATTTAAAAATGGGTATGGTGTTCAGAAGCATGAAATATTGTCTGGTAGCGGTTTTGAGCCTTTTTTTATTGATGATTGCCCCATCTCTCCCTGCTCAGGAAAATCATGAGGCTACCACTCATGAAAATGCGGGTGAAGCGAAGAAAGATTTTGATGCTGCGGAAGTGATTTTCGGACATATTCTGGATAATCATGAGTTTCACCTCACAGAATACCACGATGCTGCCGGTAATCTCCATCCGATTTCCATTCCACTTCCTATTATTATTTATTCTCAGCAGCGTGGTTTAAGTGTATTTATGTCATCTCGTTTCGAGCATGGCCATGCCACTTACAATGGATACCAAATAAAAGAGGAAACAATTGAAGCTGTACGCGAAGATGGGTCTATTGACGAAGGAGTAAAACTGATTGATTTATCCATTACTAGAAATGTTGCCCAGATGTTGATTGCTTTGGCAATATTGGTTTGGTTAATGGTATCTATTGCCAATTCGTATAAATCTGGATTAGGAGTTACCTCAGCGCCCCGCGGCAAGCAAAATTTATTGGAGCCGGTAATTACTTTTGTGCGCGATGAAGTAGCTAAGCCCAATCTGGGGCATAAATACGAAAAGTACCTGCCTTATTTATTAACTACGTTTTTCTTTATTCTGATTAATAATATTTTTGGTTTGATTCCTGGTACTGCCAACGTTACGGGTAATATTGCATTCACCGTAGTATTGGGGTTGATTTCTTTCGTAGTGATTCTATTCAGCACGAACCGTCATTTCTGGGGGCATATTTTTAATCCACCTGGTGTGCCTGGGTTTGTAAAGCCAATCCTGGTATTGGTTGAATTTTTGGGTGTGTTTATTAAGCCTTTCGCTTTGATTATTCGTTTGTTTGCTAACATGGTGGCTGGCCATATTATCATCATCTGTTTAATATCCTTGATTTTCATATTTGGTCAAATGAATTCGATAGCAGGTTGGGCAACCTCACCAGTGGCGATTGGATTTACGGTATTCATTTATATGATTGAAGTGTTGGTGGCATTTTTGCAGGCATTTATTTTCACCAACCTTACGGCAGTATTCATTGGAGCGGCTTTTGAAGGAGAACACGATCATTCAGAAGCAGCCCATCACTAAGCGTTTTTATTCACTATAAATACAACGATCATGAGTTCGAATTTGATTTTACTGGATGCCTTAGCAAATGCTGGTGGTGCCATTGGTGCTGGTTTAGCTGCTATCGGTGCTGGATTAGGAATTGGCCAAATCGGTAAGGGTGCTGTAGAAAGCATTGCCCGTCAACCGGAAGCCATGAACGACATTCGTGCCAACATGATTCTGGCTGCAGCCTTAGTTGAAGGTGCTGCTTTGTTCGGAATTATCGTAGGTTTCCTTGCTATGGTTTTGAAATAATCAACACCCAGCAAAACATTACAACCGCATTCAATGCACAGGGCGGCGAATGCGGTTTCTTTAGAAGATTATTACTGGTAATATAAATCGTACTTTATGAAATTATTGAGTCCCGATCCGGGGTTGTTGATATGGACCCTTCTCGCTTTCTTGGTGGTGTTTTATATCCTTAAAACGATGGCATGGCCTGCTATCATCAAAGGATTAAAAGAGCGTGAGCAGAATATTGGAGAAGCCATTGCTACTGCCGAAAGAGTAAAAGGCGAAATGGCTGCCCTCAAAAATGAAAATGAGGTGATGATGGCCCAAGCTAGAGAAGAACGCAGTCAGCTGATGAAAGAAACTCGTGAGCAAACGCAAAAAATGATCAGCGATGCCAAAGAAAAAGCAAAAGTAGAGTACGATCGCATTGTTGCAGAAGCTCAGCTAGCCATCAATCAGCAAAAAAATGCAGCGCTTACTGATGTAAAAAATCAGGTAGGTGCCTTGGTGATTGAAGTGAGTGAAAAAATTCTTCGCAGAGAATTGAGCAATAAATCTGAGCAGGAAAAATATATCAACGAATTAGCCGAAGTAGTGAAACTGAACTAGTATGCCCAATCCACGTTTAGCTGCCCGATATGCCAAAAGTTTGGTAAGCCTTTCCCAAGAACAGGGAAATCTGGAAGCCGTATATGCCGACATGAGTTATTTGTCGCAAGTATGCAAGCAAAGCCATGAATTTGTGAATCTGCTGAGAAGCCCCATCATTAAGGCAGATCAGAAAGGAAAAATCATGGATGCAGTAACCCACGGCAAAATTGGTGCATTAACTGAGGGCTTTATCACCTTGTTAATTAAAAAAGGTCGCGAGTCTGATTTACCCGAAATAGCTAATGCGGTTGTTGAGCAATACAACGAAATCAAAGGCATTCACCTGGTTAAACTCACTACTGCTACTCCGGTAGGAGAGACGATGAAACAGTATATCGAGCAAAAAGTAAAAAAGGAAAAAGGACTGGGAATCGTTCAGCTGGAAACGGTGGTAGATGAAAAAATAATCGGCGGATTTATGTTGGAGACCGACAATCAACTGCTCGACGCCAGTATTTTGAGAGACCTGAAAGACATTAAGCGGCAGTTTGACAAAAATTTATTCGTACACAATATCCGCTAAAGCGGGACTTATAATAAACTAACAATTTAAAAGTATATCAATCATGGTAGACATTAAACCAGATGAAATTTCAGCGATTCTGCGTCAGCAGCTGAGCAATTTTAATGTGGGCGCAGACCTGGAAGAAGTGGGCACAGTATTGCAGGTAGGAGATGGAATTGCTCGCGTTTATGGATTGAATGGCGTGCGCAGTGGTGAGCTGGTAGAATTTGATAATGGCGTTAAAGCCATTGCCCTTAACCTGGAAGAAGATAATGTAGGGGTGGTATTGATGGGAGAAGGTGCTGGAATTAAAGAAGGTGCTAAAGTGAAGAGAACCGGACAAATCGCATCTATTAAAGTGGGAGAAGGTGTGGTAGGACGGGTAATCAATACCCTGGGCGAACCCATTGATGGAAAAGGTCCTTTATTGGGCGAATTATACGAAATGCCCTTGGAGCGTAAAGCCCCCGGAGTAATTTATCGTGAGCCGGTTAAAGAGCCACTGCAAACTGGTATCAAAGCCATCGACGCCATGATTCCAATTGGACGTGGTCAGCGGGAATTGGTTATCGGCGACCGTCAAACCGGTAAAACGGCCATTTGCGTTGATACCATCATCAACCAAAAAGAATTTTTCGAAGCCGGCAATCCGGTTTATTGTATATATGTTGCGATCGGACAAAAAGCTTCTACCGTTGCCGGGGTTATGAAAACATTAGAAGATAATGGCGCTATGGCATTCACAACTATTGTGTGTGCTTCTGCTTCTGATCCGGCTCCATTACAGTTCTATGCTCCTTTTGCTGGTGCTGCTATTGGAGAATTTTTCCGTGATACAGGTCGCCCTGCTTTGATTATCTATGATGATCTTTCTAAGCAAGCCGTAGCCTACCGTGAGGTATCCTTGCTTCTGAGACGTCCACCCGGACGGGAAGCTTACCCTGGTGATGTATTCTATTTGCACAGTCGTTTACTCGAAAGAGCGGCTAAAATAATTGCCAACGATGAAGTGGCTAAGAATATGAACGATTTGCCCGCTTCTATCAAACACTTGGTAAAAGGCGGGGGATCTTTAACGGCCCTTCCAATTATTGAAACGCAGGCGGGTGACGTATCTGCCTATATCCCTACCAACGTAATTTCAATCACCGACGGACAAATATTCTTAGAGGGTAACCTCTTCAATGCAGGTATCCGTCCGGCGATTAACGTAGGTATTTCGGTAAGCCGTGTAGGTGGTAACGCCCAAATCAAGTCGATGAAGAAGGTAGCAGGTACATTAAAATTAGATCAGGCCCTATACCGCGAGTTGGAAGCGTTTTCTAAATTCGGGGGTGACTTAGACCCTGCCACTAAGAATGTAATTGACAAGGGTGCCCGTAACGTGGAAATCTTGAAACAGGCACAATATTCACCTTTAAGTGTAGAAAAACAGGTAGCTATTATTTACCTGGGTTCTCAGGGTTTACTGAAAGAAGTTTCCGTTAAAAAAGTGAAGGAATTTGAAGCTCAGTTTCTGCTCGAAATGGAAACCAAACTTCCACATGTGTTAGCTGAATTTAAGAAAGGTCAGTTAAATGAGGGAAGTATTGCTGAAATGACTGACTTGGCCAAAGGAATCGCAGCTCATTATAAGTAAGCTAATTTTATTCACTTTACAAATACTGAAACCCCGCGATTGCGGGGGTTTTTTTAACAGGTTGCTGCAACAAATGCATACGGGTCACTCAGTATTTTTGGTAGCTTGCAACACTTATTCATCTTGAATGTTATATAGGATATGCAGCCACTGGTTAAGATAACAGCGCTCACCAAACAATTTGGTCATCTTACGGCAGTGGATCATTTGTCCTTTTCGGTTGAACCAGCTTCTGTATATGGTTTTCTGGGTCAAAACGGTGCTGGAAAAAGTACTACCATCCGAATGCTAACGGGCCTGATTATGCCCACTTCCGGAGAGATTGAAATATTCGGTTTGTCACTAGCCAAACATAAAAGAGAAATTCTTCAACAGATAGGAGCGGTAATTGAAAAGCCGGATGTGTACCAATATCTATCTGCGTACGATAATCTGCAATTGTTTGCCCGGCTCAGTGGAATTCGGCCAACCCGAGCTAGTCTGATGGACCAGCTTGCGCAGGTAGGCCTGGCAGAACGTGCGAAAGATAAGGTAGCAGGCTTTTCACAGGGAATGAAGCAGCGACTGGGTATTGCCATCGCACTGGTGCACCAACCCCAATTGATTATTCTGGATGAGCCTACCAATGGGCTAGATCCGCAGGGTATTGCTGATATCCGGCACCTAATCATTCACCTGCGAACAGAGATGAAAAAAACGGTGATTGTATCTTCTCATCTGTTAAGTGAAATTGAACAGGTAGCCACGCAACTACTGATTATACACAAAGGAAAAAAAGTGAAAGAGGGGAATGCTTCGGAATTATTCGACCCTGCACAAACGGTAGTACAATTGAGCACCGAGCAGAACGAAAGTGCATGGGCTGTAATACAAAATTCGGCTTGGGCGCCTAATCTGCAGCGGATTACACCCGATGGAATTATTTTAAAAGTAGATCGCCGGCAGATTCCTGCATTGCATCAGTCGCTGGTACAATTGCAGATACCTTTGATATCATTACAACCCCGGCATTCGCTGGAGGACTATTTTTTACAAGTTACTACCCCTGGATATGTGGACACTCTTTCAAATTGAGGTATATAAAATATTCCGTCGTCCACGAACGTATATTGCATTCGCGGCAATAACTGGTTTGATTGGGATCATACAGTTTGGATTAAAGCTGGATGGAGATCAGTATGTAGAATTTATGATGCGGGATATTACTTCCTCCATTACCATCGAAGGGAATATTTTAAATGGTTACCAGGTTTGTTATATTGTATTACAGGTATTGTTGGTGCATGTGCCTTTATTGATTGCGCTGGTGGCGGCTGATATGATTTCGGGTGAGGCCAATATGGGTACGCTGCGTTTATTACTCACCAAGCCCATCAGTCGCGATGCCTTTTTAGTGGCTAAGTTTATGGCAACCATGGTATATACCTTACTCTTACTAATCTGGTTGGCTATATTGGCTTTGTTTTTAAACATGTTGATTTTTGGTACCGACGACTTGTTTTTGCTCAAAAGCAGTTATGTAGTGCTGTTGAAGGAAAATGATATCTTCTGGAGATATTGCGGGGCTTTTGCTTTTGCTGCCCTTGCCATGAGTACAGTTGCCGCACTGGGCTTTTTATTGAGTCTGTTTGCCAACAATTCTATCGGGCCCATTGTTGCCACTATGAGTATCATAGTTTTTTTAACCATACTCAGTACCCTGAATATCCCCTTATTCAGTTATGTGAAGCCTTATTTATTTACTACCCATATGATTGGGTGGAAAGAATTTTTCGACATAAAAGTGAATGCTTCCAACGAAGCCTTATCGGGTACTATACAACATCCTATGCGCATCGTTCAATCGGCGTTGGTATTGTTAACACATATTGTGTTGTTCCTGTTAATTTCAATATGGGTATTTCGCAAAAAAGATATTCTTAGTTAATTATAGAAGGGTATATGAAGAAAATAAGTTTATTAGTCTTGAGTTGTATGCTGGTTGCGGCTATTCATGCACAGGATATGACGCCCCTCGTGCAAAAAGTACGGGCGAAAATTGAGCAGGTAAAAGACTATGTGGCGGTGGGTAC
>CAIUKP010000232.1 GCA_903899675.1 uncultured Bacteroidota bacterium
AACAACGAAAAATAAGGGCTTTTAGTATTAATATGTTTATAGAACCCAATATATCAGGAGAAAGGAGAGGATCTATTGAAGTGATTTGTGGGAGTATGTTTAGCGGCAAAACGGAAGAACTGATTCGCAGACTGAAAAGAGCCAAAATAGCTAATTTAAAGGTAGAGATATTTAAACCGGCGATGGATATTCGATTTGATGAAGAAGCTTTGGTGAGTCATGATGCCAACTCCTTCCCTTCTTACCCTATTGATCATTCCCAAAAAATATTACTGCTGGCCAATCAAGTAGATGTGGTAGGGATTGATGAAGCCCAGTTTTTCGACGATCAAATTGTTTCGGTTTGCGAAACCCTGGCAGCGAAAGGGATACGGGTAATTGTAGCCGGATTGGATATGGACTATCTGGGTAAGCCTTTTGGACAGATGCCTCAATTGCTGGCTGTTGCCGACTTTATCACCAAACTACATGCCATCTGTGTTAAATGCGGAAATCTTGCTAGTATCTCTTACCGTAAAACAGCCGATGCCAGTCAAATTTTACTGGGAGCAACCGACAGTTACGAACCCCGTTGCCGCAAATGTTATTATGAAACCTGATTATCCCCTGCATGAGCGCTCCGCAACCTATATGGCAACTGTTTAAAAAAGACCTACTGCTCGAAAGCCGGCAACAATATACGTTGTATGGCATCCTGCTCTATGTGGCATCTACAATCTTTGTACTTTATCTGTCGATGGGTGAGCCCGAAGAAAACAGCTGGAATGGTTTATTCTGGATTGTATTGCTGTTTGTATGTGTGAATGCCGTAGCCAAAAGCTTTTTACAAGAGAGCCGGGGCAGAATGTTATACTTCTATTCCATCGCCGGTGCCCGTGATTTTGTGCTTTCGAAATTGCTGTTTAACCTGTTTTTGATGGTATGCATGAGTTTGCTTTCCCTGCTGCTGTTTACACTGCTGCTGGGTAATCCCTTAGAACACCTGGGACTCTTTATGCTGATCACCTGTTTAGGCGGAGGTAGTATCAGCCTAGTATTTACCTTTTTGGCCGCTATCGCAGCTCGTGCCCAACAATCAACCGCATTAATGGCAGTGATGGGATTCCCCATCATCATTCCACAAATTTTGTTGCTGATGAAAATTTCTGCTGTTGCATTTTCCAGTGTAGTGCAGGCAGGCCTCTGGCAAATGGTGGGCTTATTGATTGGCTTAGATATAATGGTGGTAGTTCTGGCGGTTATCCTGTTTCCATTTTTGTGGAAAGACTAAAACCGTAGATGACGAACGGTAAGCCCGTTATTGATTAATTGCTTCAAAGAATCAATGCCAATTTTCAGGTGATTTTCTACAAAAGAAGCCGTGATTTGCTTATCACTTTCTTCTGTTTTAACCCCTTCCGGTACCATGGGCTGATCGCTTACCAATAGCAGTGCGCCCGTGGGTATTTTATTATAAAAACCTACGGTAAAAATAGTCGCCGTTTCCATATCAATGGCATAGGCACGCACTTTGGTAAGGTATTCTTTAAACACTTCATCATGTTCCCAAACCCGGCGGTTGGTGGTATACACAGTGCCCGTCCAGTAATCTACCCCATAATCACGAATGGTGGTTGAAATGGCTTTTTGAAGCGCAAACGCAGGCATGGCGGGTACTTCCGGAGGAAAATAATCGTTAGAAGTTCCTTCTCCCCGAATGGCAGCAATCGGTAAAATCAAATCACCCAGCTTATTCCGCCTTTTCAGTCCCCCGCATTTACCTAAAAACAATACGGCTTCGGGCTCGATGGCGGTTAATAAATCCATTATGGTGGCAGCACCGGGGCTACCCATTCCAAAGTTGATAATAGTAATTCCATTGGCTGTAGCACATTGCATGGGTCGGTCTAAACCAATCACTTCCACCTCATTCCACTTGGCAAAAAGGGAAACATAATTACTAAAATTAGTGAGCAGGATAAACTTACCAAAATCAGCTAATTGAGCACCCGTGTAGCGGGGTAACCAGTTATTTACAATATCTGCTTTGGTTTTCATACTATAGGGGTTGATAAAAATATTGATTGAGCAACCGATGGAGAAAGGGCTGCCAACATCGCCCGAATCAATATCTTTGGAAAAGATAATCTTCAAAAATAACAAAAATCAGGCTGTTTGCCAAGTTATGATACCTATCGCCTATCCTACTCCGGGCTTTTCAATGCGACAAACTGATGGAAAGGATTGGCTATTCGATACTATTCGGAAAAAATGGGTTGTGATTACGCCGGAAGAATGGGTGCGACAAAATTTTATTCAATACCTGATTCAAACCCTGCAATATCCGGCTGCCTGTATTGCCGTAGAAAAGGGACTACAATTGGGTGAAATGCAAAAGCGATTGGATATTATGGTTTACAAACAGCACCAGCCCTGGATGCTGATAGAATGTAAAGAACCGAGTATTCCACTCAGTGAAAAAACAATGCAACAAGTGCTAGCTTATCAGGCAAGCATCCCCTGTACTTATATCATTTTAACCAATGGAAACCATACCCTGGGTTTTGAAATCAAACAACAGGGTATGGTGCAACCGATAGATACGTTGCCGGCTTTTCAATAATGCTTTCAGATCAACCCTTTCCGGTTTACGGGAAGATGCCCAATTCGGTATAAGTAGTGGCTACTTTATTAATGGCACAAACATAGGCAGCCGTTCTCATGTCGGGGATCGTAGGATTCTTTTTCCAGATAGCCATGATTTCATGGGTAGCTGTGATCATCGTTTCTTCTAATCCACTGTGCACCAGATCTACTTCCTCAGCGCCATGCATGATAAACCGACGTTCCTCATCCGAAACGGATTTGCCTGTAAGGTTCTCAATTTGTCCTAAGATATGGGTATTCATATTTTCGGTAAAGCGTTTTTCCATCCGGCCATATCTCACATGGCTTAGATTTTTCAACCACTCGAAATAAGAAACCGTAACCCCACCCGCATTCAAATACATATCGGGTATCACCAGAACACCTTTTTTAATTAGTATTTCATCTGCTTCGGGTGTTAGTGGACCATTGGCAGCTTCCCCAATAATTTTTGCTTTAATAAGCGGAGCATTATCCGCGTTAATTACATTTTCAAGGGCAGCGGGAATTAGTATATCGCAATCTAATTCAAGTGCCTTGGTGCTCTCGGTGATATTTGTTGCTCCGGGGAAATTTAATATAGTACCGGTAGCTTTTCTGTGTTGAAAAACTGCTTCTTCGTTCAAACCGTTTTCATTATAAATAGCGCCCTCAAATTCTGCAATGGCAACTACGATTGCTCCGTTTTCGCGGAAATACTTGGCTGAATGATAGCCCACATTTCCCAAACCCTGCACAACAATTCGCTTGCCGGCAACGCCTACTGATAATCCCAACTTACCCATAACATCGGGCATGTTGCAAACTTCACGAACGCCAAAAAATACGCCTAAGCCGGTAGCTTCTTTTCTACCGCGTACGCCCCCTTGGGTAACCGGTTTTCCAGTTACACATCCCGCCCCATCAATTTCTCCGGGCTTCAGGGATTGATAGGTATCCACAATCCAGGCCATTTCACGTTCACCGGTTCCATAATCGGGAGCAGGTACATCAATGCCAGGACCGATAAAATTTTTCTTCACCAGTTCACTGGTATAGCGACGGGTAATTTTTTCTAGCTCGTATACACTGTAATTACGGGGATTAATTTTTATACCCCCCTTTCCACCTCCAAAGGGCACATTCACAATGGCACACTTATAGGTCATCAAAGATGCCAGCGCCATTACCTCATCCTGATTAACGGCATCACTAAAACGGATACCCCCTTTACAAGGTGATTTATGCTGCGAGTGCTGAACGCGATAAGCCTCTATCACTTCAATCCGGCCATCATCCATCTTTACCGGAAAACGCATGCTGTAAACGCTATTGCAAGCTTTAATTTGTTCCAGTAATCCACTCTCCCATTGGGTAAAAAGAGCTGCTTTATCGAAACTTTGCTCTACACTGTGAAAAAAACTGTAATTAGAATGATTAGACATACATAGTTTTTTAAGGTTAATAAACAGGGAACTTTACACGAAACCGGGGTCAGCAGGTTCCTGCATGATTATTTTTTTTCGAGACGACTAATTTTTCTATCAAGGGAAATCAGGTAAAGAAATAACCCCACCAATAAGGTAACTACTACGGCAATAACAACCCCCAACTTTCCATTGGAGGTGAACATATTTTCTGGTTCAGCTCCGGGTGCTTGTGCGAACAGGGTAGCCGATAACATCACCATAAAAACTAGTAACAAACAACCACGAGATGTAAACATATAGTTGATTTAAGCGGATAATAATTTGATTCTGATGCGTAAAGTTGAAATCCATACCCCGAGCAGCGTCCAGCCAATAAAAGCAGGATACATCACTGAGCGCATAGCATTGGTAGTGTCTTTCGGATTAAGTCCGGGGTTCCCCTCGCTTCCCATTCCACCGGGGTGTAAACTCTCACTCAAGCGGGGTAAAATCCAGATGGTTGGGAATAACATAAAAAAGGCAAACACATTAAATACGGCGCCTATTCGGGCCTGCTTTTCTTCGTCTTGCAAACTGCCCTTTAATACAAAATAGGCAAAGTACATTAATACGGCAATAGCGGCCCCGTTCTGCTTCACATCGCCACTCCAAGCCTTGCCCCACTGAAAGTGCGCCCAGATCATTCCAGTAAATAATCCCAGCAATCCAAACACCACACCGGTTCTGGCAAATTCAGTGGCACGAATATCATATTTGGGATTCAGATAGCGTAAATACTGAATGGAGTTAATTACTGATATCGAAAAAAATACCATCATCCCAATCCACATGGGTACATGAAAAAAGAGATTGCGTATCGTTTGCTTCAGGGGAACACCCGGTGGGTCGGGAACCGGTACTAAAAATCCATAAGTACAGGTATAGAGGAGTAAAATGATACAGAGTACTTTCCACCAGTTTTTTTGCATGATAGCCGATTTCGGTTGATAGCTAGCTATAAAAACTAACAATTGTGCGTACAAAAATAGGAGAAACCAACACAATTCCGGCAGCGAAGAAAAATATTAACCTGCATTTTAAGGTGGGGTAGCAAAATACTGCTAAATAATGGGGGTACGATCGCATGATAGGGTGAAAATATCCTAGTAAGTCAATTGCATTTGGGATAAAGGATGCTGGCTGAATGTTACGGCAAAATGCCACCTAACCCATTGAAAATGAGTTCATTTGGGAATACCGCTCAAAATGCGTACTTTTGCAAACTTTATAAAAATTCATGCCGTAACATGAAGCGAGCCGTTTACCCAAGCGGCCAACTACAGGTGGCTATTATCTAAAGGATTAGACACATGAAATTATCACAATTCAAATTCGACCTACCCCTCAACCTGATTGCACAAAATCCAACCAAAAGAAGGGAAGACAGCCGAATGTTAGTCGTGGATCGCAAAAGCGGCCACATGGAAAACAAACACTTTAAAGATATCCTGGAATATTACGACGATAAGGATGTGTTTGTAGTAAATAATACCAAAGTTTTCCCTGCCCGTATGTATGGCAGAAAGGAAAAAACCGGTGCAAAAATTGAAGTGTTTTTATTGCGCGAACTCAATAAGCCCAATCGTTTATGGGATGTAATTGTTGATCCCGCAAGAAAAATCAGGGTAGGTAATAAATTATACTTTGGCGACAACGAAGAACTGGTAGCTGAGGTAATCGACAATACCACCAGCCGCGGAAGAACCATTCGGTTTTTATGGGATGATGATGATGAAAGCTTCAAAAAGATGCTTGAATTTTTGGGAGAAACGCCCCTACCCAAATACATCAAACGCAAACCCGACGAAGAAGATAAAGAACGCTACCAAACGGTGTATGCAAAACACGAAGGTGCCGTTGCCGCCCCAACTGCCGGTTTGCATTTTAGTCCCGAATTAATCAAGCGCTGCGAAATTCAGGGAATCCGCTTTGCAGAAGTAACGCTGCACACTGGCCTTGGAACCTTTCGCCCAATAGAGGTTGAAGACCTGAGTAAGCATAAAATGGATGCTGAATATTATGCGATTTCCGAACAAGCTTGTGCCATTGTAAATAAGGCCAAAGAAACCGGCCACCGCATTTGTTCCATCGGCACTACCACCATGCGGGCAATGGAAAGCAGCTTTACTGCACAACAATTATTAAAACCCAGCGAAGGATGGACAAACCACTTTATTCATCCTCCCTATAAATTTAATGTAGCCGATAGTTTGGTTACCAATTTTCATCTTCCAAAAACCAGCTTGCTGATCATGACCTGTGCTTTTGCAGGATTCGACCTTGCAATGGAAGCTTATAAAAAAGCCATTAAAGATAAATACCGATTCTTTAGTTACGGAGATGCCCTCTTAATTATCTAATAGAATAGGAACGAATAAAAAAATGCCCGATGAAAACATCGGGCATTTTTTATGCGTTAAAGTGCTCGGCAGTAAAACTACAATCCGAACAAACCTGTATTCAAAGCCTGTAAGGTAGTTTTCTTTTCTGCCGCGGGAACCAATAAAGAAATATTATGTGGACTACCACCATAACTCACCATCGTTACTGGAACGGAACGAATGGCTGAAAAAAGTTTTTCAAGCACCTGATCTGTTTGGGCAATTTCATTACCCACAATTGAAATGATGGTCTGATTTTCTTCTACCTCCACGGTTCCAAAAGGTTGCAGCTCTTGAACGATTTCTTTTAAAAATTGATTATTATCAATCGTAACCGATACCGCCACTTCGGAAGTGGTGATCATGTCGATGGAGGTTTTGTATTTTTCAAACACTTCAAAAATCTTTCTTAAAAATCCATAGGCCAGAAGCATGCGGCTGCTCTTTATTTTAATGGCGGTGATGCCATCTTTGGCTGCAACTGCTTTAACACCGGTGCTGCCGGCTTCCTTCATAATTACCGTGCCGGCTGCATCAGGCTGCATGGTATTCAGCAACTTAACTGGAACATTTTCTTGCTGGGCAGGCCAGATACAGGTAGGATGTAAAATTTTAGCGCCAAAATAGGCCAACTCGGCAGCTTCATCAAAACTGAGCTGCTCAATAGGAATGGTTTTATTTACAATTCTCGGATCGTTGTTATGCATGCCATCAATATCCGTCCATATTTCACAAACCGTAGCATGCACAGCGGCTGCTATTAGAGAAGCGGTATAATCACTTCCTCCGCGTTTCAGGTTGTCTACCTCACCACGGGCATTGCGGCAAATATATCCCTGTGTGATGAATAATGTTTTATCGGGATAGCTTTGGAGGATGCGGGTAAGTTTTTGACTAATCAAAGAAAGCTGGGGTTCTTCATGCTGATCGATAGACATAAACTCCAGTGCAGGAATTAATACATGATCTACTCCCTGCTCTTCGAGGTAAAGAGAGAATAATTTGGTGCTGAGTAGCTCTCCCTGGGCAAGAATATCTTTATTCAAGGCCTCACTAAATGAAATGCGCAGAATGATAAGCAGGAATTCAAAATGTTCTGAAACCACCAGATTGGCTTTTTCTAAAGTAGCCGGCTGATGTAATAAGCTCAACAGAAATTGTCGGTAATGCGATTCCAGGAGCTCAATTCTTTGTTCTGCTTCCGCTTTATCGCCATTGGCAAGTGACTGACTGATTTCTACCAAACTATTAGTGGTTCCGCTGAGTGCACTCAATACTACCAGGGTGGGGGTATTGTGGCGGGTGATTAATTCTTTAACCTGTTGCATCCGCTCGGGTTTGCCCACGCTGGTGCCTCCAAACTTCATTACTTTCATACCTATTCTTTTTGTAATAAGGGCAAGTGATTGCCTATGTTAATTCAACCTGCAAAGGTAAGGGGTGGGGGTTTATGAACAAAATCAGCTAATGATAAAAAGACGAAAGACCCGTTGCTAATGGGGCCATTTTGTTAAACGACATTTGTTAGCAGAAATGTGTTATTTAGTATGCTTGTATTAATACCTCTGTAGGAATATTTAACCTGTCATGAATTTGTCTAATCATTTCAAGGGATAATTTTCGTTTACGATTAAGAATTTCACTTGCTCGGCTTTTTAGTCCAACCACATTTGCCAAATCAGTTTGATTGTAACCTAGTTGTTCCATTCGAAATTTAATTGCCTCAACTGGGTCTGGGAAGCCAATGGAAAATTTCTCCATTTCATAATTGTCAATCAACATTCCCAATATTTCTAATTCGTCACCCTTTTGAGTTCCTTTTTTTGCATCAAATATTTTTTCAAGTCTTTCAAGAGCCTGTTCGTAATCCTTTTTTGTCTTAATTGGTTTAATGTTCATTTTAAATTGTTTTAGCATTTACTTTATCATATTCAGCATGTGTTCCAATAAATCGAATCCAAACCATTTGATAATCGTAACTAACTTTAACGATTAGCCTGTAATGATTTCCTTTAATGTTAAAAACTACTCTGTTTTCTCCTAAAAAACTTGCACTTGGATAGT
>CAIUKP010000233.1 GCA_903899675.1 uncultured Bacteroidota bacterium
GACACAAAAATTATGCAAGGTGTTTTAAGAGCTGGAGGCGATACTGTTTTTTCTAGCGATTCAACAGTCGTTTTAGCAGATGCAAGAGACGCAGCGCTTGATTGTAATGGGTATGCAAATACAATTTCTGGTTTGTCGGGATTTGGAGAGGTTTTTTTAAGCTCAGGCAGATTAACTCTCAATAACGCATCCGTCTCAACTTATTTTGGAAAAATTTCCGGAACAGGCGGCATTACGGTAACTGGTGTAAGCTCTTTTCAGTTAGCTGGCAAAAATAACACATATAGTGGTGATACAATTATTCAAAACGGCACTTTTAGAGCAATTGATTATAATGTCTTTTCTCCAAATTCAGCAATAATTGTTAGTCATAATGGAACTTTAGAACTTGATGGTTCTGACAATGAAATTGCTAATTTAAGCGGCTTTGGTAAGGTTTATATAAATGATTGCACTCTTGCCGTTGGAGGAAATAACATTGATACTGTTTTTTCAGGCAGTATAAGTGGTACTGGTGGAATTGTTAAATCAGGAACTGGGGGAATGTGTTTTTTAGGAAGCAATTCATACGCGGGTGTTACGACTATTCAATCAGGAATATTAAGTGCGGGCTCACTCAACACGTTTTCACAAAGTTCTGAGGTCAATCTTGAAAATAGTGAATTCGCCCTTTTAGATCTTGGTGGTTTTGATAATACAATTGGAGGTTTAAGCGGAGGAGGAAGCCTCGGTGGAAATGTTAATCTTGGTGCTTCTACATTGACTTTGAAAGCAGATATGACGACTGGTTATTTTGGGGCTATTTTTGGTGAAGGGTCTATCGTTAAAGATGGTCCTGGAACCCTTATTCTATATGGATCAAACAATTCCTTCCAAGGGGAAACTCTTGTTTCGGCAGGGAGTATTCTCGCAGGTCAAAGCAATGTTTTCTCGCCAAGTTCTAAGGTTGAGATCAAGGAGTTTGGCTCAATTGACCTAAATGGCTATTCTAATACAATCGGAAACTTAAGTGGATTAGGATCTGTAATATTAGGTTCAGGAACTTTAATTGCAGGTGATGGTGATTCGAAAGTTTATTCAGGTGCCATTTCGGGTACTGGCAGTTTTGTGAAACAGGGCGCAGGAACACTTACCCTTTCTGGAAAAAATAATACATACAGCGGAGAGACTGTAGTAAGTTCTGGAAAATTACAGGCTGGTAACGCAAGTTCGTTTTCCTCTAATTCAGTAGTGTCTCTTTTCTCTGGCATTTTAGACTTAAATGGATATGATAATGCAATTGCAAACTTAAAGGGTGACAGCGGAATTGTTAGATTGAATGGTGGGTCTCTTACTTTAGGTGATGAACATGACAGTTGCTTTAGAGGTCAAATTACAGGTTCAGGAAATTTAATTAAACGCGGCAGCAGTGAATTTAAACTTTTGGGAGAAAAAAACACTTACAATGGACAAACGATAATTATCGAGGGATGTTTTTCTGCAGGGTCTGAGAACGCCTTTTCACAAAACTCTACGATTGTACTGGCAAATAGTGAAGCTGTTCTTGATTTGCGAAATCATGATAATAAAATTGCTGGCTTAGAAGGATCCGGCACTGTTAAATTAAGTGCCGCAACGCTTTCTATCCATGTAGAGAAAGATGCAGAGTTTAGCGGCCGTATTACCTCAGTTCCATATATGAGTAGGATTATAAAAACAGGATCCAAAACTTTAACGATAAGCGGCTCCGATAATAGCTATAGCGGAATTACATCAATAAAAAATGGAACGTTAAGAGCTTTTTCTGAAGATGCCCTTTCCCCAAATTCCCTAATTTCGATAGCTCATACTGGAGTTTTAGATCTAAATAGCACTTCTAACATAATTCCTGCGTTAAGAGGCGAGCTAGGCAGTAAAGTAGTTCTTGGATCTGGCACGCTCAGAGTTGTAGGAGATCGTCACTGCACGACTTTTGCGGGTTCAATAGAGGGAAGCGGTGGTCTTATTAAAAAGGGAGTGGGGGAGCTTACTCTCTCTGGCACTAACTCATACAGTGGAATTACAGAAATTTGCGAGTCGGGTTTACTTACTATTACAAATGCAGCTTCACTTGGAACTTCTGAGATAGTGGTCATAGATAATGCAACACTAAAATCAAAAGGCGAAGATTTTACATTAGTTAAAGATATCCATCTCTTAAATACCGCCCGAATTCAACCTGAAAATACACTAACAATTTTAGGCTCAGTCTCAGGCTCTGGAGATTTTATTAAGTTAGGCCCAGGTACATTAGTTCTAAAAGGGTCCAGACATACTTATTTTGGTCAAACAAGAGTCCTTGATGGCATTTTACAAATTGAAGGCTTTCAAATTTTTTCTCCGAACTCCACTCTAAATATGGATAAGGGCTGCCAGGGCATATTACATCTAAATGGTTATGATAACACAATCTCATCACTTTCAGGCGGCGGTCATATTGAGCTCGGTACAGCGAAACTAACAGTTGGTAATAATGCCGATATGGTTTTTGACGGTACCATCTCAGGGAGTGGCGATCTTGTAAAAGAAGGAGCGGGATTACTGAATTTAACAGGAGCTCATACCTTTACTGGTACTACCCACATTCAATCTGGAACACTTTCTTTAAACGGCTCAATACAGTCTGATATTGTTGTAGATTTTGGTGCAAAACTTAGAGGCAATGGTACTATCTCAGGAAATTCAATTGCATATGGAACGGTTGCCCCGGGTAATAGTATCGGTACAATTTTATATACGAGCCCTCATACATTTGCTGAAGGTTCAGCTCTTGAGATGGAAACAACACCTAATAGTTCTGATTTGGTTAGATCAACTTCCACAATTACCATCAATCCAGGCGCTACATTAAAAGTTGAACCCTTGGTCGGAAGCTACACACCGAATACTACGTATCTCTTCATTCATGCAGATGGGGGTATTACAGGGACTTTTACAGACACAATTTTTTCCCCAGAGAGAGCTTTTGGATATTCTACGTATTCAATAGAAGGCTCTCAAATAGAGAACCTATCCTTTACATTAAGCGTACTGCCCTATAAGGCCGTTGCAAACGGATCGAATGCAAGCAGTGTAGCAGGCATTCTTGATGCGATCTCACTTGCAGGATTACCTTCATGGACTCCTGAATTTGAGAACCTTTTTTA
>CAIUKP010000234.1 GCA_903899675.1 uncultured Bacteroidota bacterium
TAGCCTGTTTAGTTAAAGATGAATGTGAGCTTACCAACACAAAATTTTTTGGATGTGACGAAACGCTGAACGAGACTTCATCTTTAACCAATGATGAAATATTTGAGAGATGGAAAAAAGTGTTGAATTTTTAATCGTAACGGTTTCTTTTATTTGCACAACCTCTTTTTGCTCTTCAACCAGTGCCAAGCTAGGTAAGTAACATTAACTAAAGTGGATAATGGCAAAGAAACATTACAGAATCCAATGATGCCGGAGGACCCTCTCCCAACTCTGATATGGTTGTGGTACAAATAGAATATGGAATTGCTGTTATGTAACATTAAATACAATCTTTGCATTTATTTAAAAAAATTACGGATTTGTATAAGAATGAACATGTAATTGAATACAATTTTTCTATAAATTAAAAAGGAAGATTTTCGATAAGCCGAGACTTTTATACCAATATTTTTTGATTCTGTTTACCCTCTTGATTTATATATAAAAATTATAAAAATAGGCTGCCAAGTAAATCACCCGTTTGAACGAAACTAATCCCTGAATGAATGTTTGCGATTTATTGGTTAACTTGTAATCTGAAAAAAAACAATGTCTAAACGATTATTTCCTCTCATTAAAGCATTTGGCTGGAAGGACGGAGTGTTATTTTTTTTTCGCAGGATATTCAAAAAAGATGGCCGTTACTATTCAAGTCGATACAACACATCCATTTATCTGCGGAATAAGATGGCAGACAAAGCTACATTTAAGCAGGTTTTTATTCAATCCCAATACAACATTAACTTCCCCTTAGTGCCTCATACCATCATTGATGGGGGAGCTAATATTGGACTCGCAACCATCTACTTTTCTCACCTTTTTCCACAAGCTTCTATAGTTGCTGTTGAACCCAATACTGAGAACTTTCAGCAGATGGAGAAAAACATTAAAACAATTAAGAACATTTATCCTATACATGGTGGAATTTGGAACAATAACCAACACTTACGGATAGTGAATAGTAATGTAGACGATAATGCTTTTATGGTAGAAGAGGTGCCCGAACCTACAAATGATAGTATTCCTGCGTTTTCAATAGACCACCTGATGCAAATAAACAACTGGAGCTGTATCGATTTATTAAAACTTGATATTGAGGGCTCTGAAAAAGAAGTGTTTGAAAAAAATTATTCAAACTGGTTACCTAAAACCAAGATGCTTATAATAGAACTACACGATCACATGCGTCCAGGCGCTTCCAAAGCCCTTTTCACAGCGCTTTCCTCTTACAATTTCTCCTTTAGTATGCACCACGAGAATGTAATATTTATCAACCGGGATTTGGTTAGCACCTGATTTATTTTACTGCTCGTATATTCAACTTATGGAAAAGGCAACCGAAAAAGTGACTCCATTGTGATTGTAGAGATGTAATATTTTTTCACTTTTATACAACCTAGGAATTGTAGAGTTTTACTATATCTATTATTTCCCCACTCTTCTTAGAAATGACTTTCGTTATTGGAAAAATAAACTCCATTAATGTATTGCCAGCATTTTCATTTAAAAATTAAGATAAAACCGAGTAAAACAAGCTCATATATCTTATTTTTAATGATTATAATACGATTAGCTATCTTTATAAAGTTACCAAAGAACTAACATATCCCGATTTGATTTAGAATGGAAAATTACCCCCAACCACTTATTTCTGTGGTAATGGCCACTTACAATGGTGCAAAGTATTTATCCGAACAACTCGACAGTCTGCTGGCGCAAACCTATCCCAACATGGAAATAGTGATTTGCGACGATGCCAGCACCGATGGCACATCTCTATTGTTAGCATCCTATGCAGCCATTCATAATAATATACGGATATATCATAACAAAGAAAATTTGGGATATATCCGCAATTTCGAGCGTGCCATTTCACTTTCTTCCGGTTCACTGGTAGCCCTTTGCGATCAGGATGATTATTGGTTTCCCGAAAAACTGGCATTACAATATGCGTCTTTGGGAGAATCGGTATTGGTATATTGCGACTCCTATATCTGCCATGCAGATCTGTCACTTACGGGAAAAAAAGTATCCAATATTAGTAATTGCAACACTTATAACAGTTGTTTGCAGCAAGCAGTATTTTGTCGCATTTATGGAAATACCATGCTTTTTAAAAAAAATATTTTACAGGGTGCACTTCCCTTCCCAACCGTTTTGCCGCACGATTGGTGGATTGCCTTTATCGCAACCTGCAAAGGAAATATTACCTTTTGTAACGAACTACTGGTTAAATATCGCCAACACGAAAATAACCTGATTGGTGCAGCCACCGGCAAAAGCCGGCCGATTTCAGAAATCGAGAAAAAAGAAAGAGAAGCCCGCGAAATTGCCGCCATAAGAGATCGAATGCAACTATTCTACGATACCTGCCCTCCCGAAAATGAATTCGAGAAAAAAGCACTGGAACAACTGAATCTGACTTACCGAGATTTTTCTTTTGCGAATAATTTTTCGAGAATGCGCTACTTTTTTAAGTACCGAAATTGGTTGTTATCTGTAAAAAAGAGATCGCCTCTCAGAAACTGGCTGTTTTGCGCAAAGATGTTTGCAAAAATTAAATAGGCTTAGGCTAGATCCCGATATATACTAAGATATTGCCGAGCTGCTGCCAACCAACTAAAGCTTAATGCATGGTTTTTCAAAGCTTGCTGAGGAGAAGTTTGGTAATAGTGTTCTAATCCCTGCTCCACTGTTCTTTGCATCTCATCCGGATCAAATGAGGTAAAATAATAAGCCAATGAGCCGCCTATTTCGGGAAGGGAAGTATATGTAGATAAAAATACCGGTTTGCCAAAATACATAGCTTCTAAAACCGGCATGCCAAAGCCCTCTGCAATAGAAGGAAATACAAATGCTGCACAGTGCTGATAATACCACTGCTTTTGTGCATCAGTAATAGCACCGGTAATAATCACCCGACGCTCCACTCCCCAACGAACGGCTTCCTGCTTAATCTTTTGCAGATAGGCTTCTTCATGGGCTATGCCTGCTATCACCAGCCAATAATCATTGCCTTTTAGCAAAGCAGGTAATACATGAAAATTCTTTTTGGCTGCCAGCGTGCCGATGGTAAACAAAAAAGGTTTGTCGGGAATTAATGCGGGTTTTTCAGGAGCCAACTGAGAAAAATTACACCCATTATAAATAACTGAGGTTTGCACCGAACTTACCTGCAGATTGCGATGCAATTCTTCCAACACAAAATTAGATATAGCCACTACCCGATCTGCACGATTTATTTTCTGTTGTAATTTTGCCAAAGATTTATTTATATAAGCAGCCCCTCTGCCAGGTTGGTGTAAAAAATTAAGGTCATGGATGGTAAGCACTACCGGTATCGATCTCCGAAAAGGGAAATACTGGCTACCCTGATGTATTGAATGCCAAACCTGATAGGAATCCGTGGAGGGAAGATGGCATTTATGCAACCCTATCTGTTTCCTATAAACTACTTCCTTTCCAAAAACACCCATTTTAGATGCGGGGAGATAAAAACTAAGTTCTTCACGATCGTTTTTTTCTTGCACCAACGCCCTTCCTAACTCTATACAAAAATGATACAAACCCGTGTGCGGATACTTAAGCCGTTCAGTGTCTAACCATATGCGCAAAAGACCGGAATTCATCAATTAGCATATTTTTTTTCGAGAAAATGAAACAAATTAAATGCGGGTTGCTCCATCTCTTTTTCTAGCGATACAAGCAGTTGATGCTTATCGATATCCCGCATTCTGTATTTACTAATTAGCTGATAGGCTTTCTCGGCCAATAGCCATTTTTTTCTTTCCGTTGTTCGCTGAACCCGATGATGATGCTCAATAGCAGCAGCCAGTTCGATAATGCCGGATTGATGCGTAGCAATGGTTTTGAGAATGGGAATCTCCCAATCACCCTGCACAAAAGCTGGCGCAAGCATGCTTCTCAAATTTTTCACTAACTGATCTGCATCCGGACGATCGCATTTATTCACAACAAAAATATCTGCAATCTCCATCAAGCCGGCTTTCATGGTTTGCACTTCATCCCCTGCTTCTGGAACCATCACCACTACGGTGGTATCTGCTAACCCTGCAATTTCAATTTCACTTTGTCCTACCCCCACCGTTTCCACCAATAACTCATCAAACCCAGCCGATTGCATTACGGCGCATATTTCTAAAATTTGTGGATGTAATCCCCCCAAAGAGCCACGGGTTGCAAGGGACCGAATATATACTTGCGGATGATTGTACCAAGAACTCATTCGGATACGATCGCCCAATAGGGAACCCAAATGAAAGGGAGAGGATGGGTCTACACAAATGATGCCTACTTTTTTACCCTGCCCCACCCATGTGCGAATGAGCGAATCGCTCAGGGTACTTTTTCCTGCACCCGGAGAGCCGGTAATGCCCGTTATCAATGCTTTTCCAGGCACAAGCTGCTGCATAAAACTGAGATAACCTTCCAACTGGTTTTCTACCAAAGTAATCGCTCTCGCCAACGATTTATACGAGGGGTTAGCGAGATCGGATAGTAGAAATTGCCAATTCATGCCGATGGTTTAGCGTAAATTTAGTGGTTGCCGGTTAGTAAATAAAATATAACCGCTATTCTGATATTTGCCCATACCCGATATTTGTACATGATGAACCGGCTTCGACTCTTTTTTTCCTACCCGAACCTGCCCAACCTGCTATTTATAATTATGCTGGTCGGCTTGTTTTTTAGCAGAGCCATCCTGTCTCTTTCTCAAGTTGCCTGGGCTATTTGGATTTGCGTGGGTATTTTTAAAAATGGGAGACAAACAAACAGTTTACTTATCTGGAGTGGATGGGTACTGGTTATTGGGTTACTGGGCTGTTGGCAAGCTCCCTTTACCTGGAGCCACTTTGATTATCTACTTACGCTGCTGATGTATCCGATTGCTTTTCATGTTTGTAGCCGAGTTGCTTACCATACACTGCAAAAATGGATTGTATACTGCAGTATAGCCGCCGGGGTTGGAATTGTTTATGCACTTGTTCAATACAGCCAAACATCCGATCAATGGCAACAAGCATATGGTTTTGGAAAATCACTGCCAACCTTTATGGATACAGATCACGTTCGGTTTGGAATATTCTTAAGTGGTACCGCCATGCTTGTGTTGCTATTAAAAAAGTTTTCTTTCCGTATCCGCATTTTACTATGCCTGCTATTGGTGGCTTCCATCGCTTTTATGGCCGTGCGTACTGCCTGGGTAACTACCATAATTATTGCGATTTGCTTTCTTATTTTTCTGTCCTTTTCACAACGTAAACCGAAACAATTATTAAAAATAGGATTGCTCTGCTTGTCACTCGGAGCAATGGGGTTAGCTGCTTATCAGTTATTTCCTACTGTGCAACAAAAATGGGCGTATACCCAATACGACTGGCAACAATATACCGGTGATACCAGCAATATGCGTTATTCGGATGGTGCCAGGAGAATTATCAATACCCTGGCCTATAAACAGATATCTGAAAAGGGAGGAGCCAATAGAGGATGGGCGGGAATCGCTCCTACTATGCAACAATCTTTTGAACAAGCATTTCCCAATACTCCGGCAACTTTTCTATGGCCTTTTAACCAGTGGCTGTATTGGTGGATGGGCGCAGGCCTATTGGGCATGTTGTTATTTACCTGCTGGCTGTTTTATCCGCTTTTTCGGGGCATCCAAAAAAAACAGTGGACGCCAGTTGCCTGGACCCTGGCCATAGCTGCCACCTGCCTGGTAGAATCTACCCTTAGCTTACAATTTGGAGTATGGATGCATGCCTGGATAGGGGCCATCACCTGGCAATTAGAAGACTTTTTATACAAAAAAAATACAATTACCGAATCACCCGATAATTTCTAAAATCAAATGGCCGAATGCCGGTAATTTTTTCAAAATAATACAGCACCTTGTTCTTAAAAGAAAACTTCTTGCGGGATATATCTAGCGTAATCTGCCAGTTTTTTCTTTTTATCCGGTCGAGCATAACCATAGGATGCGTGCCGGTAAATTTTTCCAAAGAATCAAATGACTCAAAGTCCCAAGCAGCCGGAATCATCAGCATTTTTTCCATATCCGCATCGCCAAGCCAGTAAGGACTAACATTTTTTTGTTTTTGCATCATCTGTTCCGGACTTTTCACCCAGCCGTAATGGTACACACAGGCAGGTATTGGTTTCACCCGAATTTTTTCATTGCCCTTTCTAAAACCCTGGGCATCTTTATAGGCAGTTATGGCAGAATTATTTCGAATAATTCTTACTTCTTTGTGATACCACTTCCTGCTATCCCCAACGTAATCGTATGTTCCGTAAAAATGCAGATAATCGAACAGCAACCCTTCTACCTCGGTATTAGATACGTGTTTGGCACAACCCTGTAAAATGGCAGCATGATATTTTTCGTGAATTACCTCATCCGCTTGTATGTAAAAAGCCCAGTCACTTTGAGGATTTATCAAGGCTTTTGCCTTATCCGTTTCCACGGCAAGCACTTTACCCCCACTGCGCAAGTTCATATCCCAAACGGAATAATGAATTTTAATTTTGCTGCTGTTAATTGAGCGAATTAGATGTTCGGTTTCATCGGTTGAATCGCCTATCAACACAATCATTTCATCTACAACCGGCAAAATACTTTGGATGGCCTCAACAATAGGATAATCGTTCAGGATGGCATTTCGTATGATGGTAAACCCGGAAATAAACATATTCGCCACAATTATTGTGTAAAGAACCGAAAACTTTTGCATCTTGCCTATCGGATGGCGATATCTTATTATTTATTGACCATTTAATAGTACCATGACCAACTTTATACCTTTATTCCCCTTGGGCATTGTAGTTTACCCGGGAGAGCTGCTCAACCTGCACATTTTTGAACCGCGCTATCGGCAACTGATGGGAGAATGTTTTGAAGAAAGCAAACCCTTTGGCATTCCAACGGTAATTAATAATCAGGTTCGGGAAACCGGCACACTGGTTACCCTGCTAGAAATAGTTACCCGATACGATGATGGCAGAATGGATATCCGTGTAAAGGGCGAACAATTGTTTCGGATGCTGGAAATGGTACAAGCCATTCCAGGAAAATTATATAGTGGGGCGATTGTTCATTATCCTGCCAATCGGCTAGAACCCCACCCCCGGTTGCAGGCAACTGTAATTGCGGGTATTCGGGAATTACATAAGTGGCTGAATGTTAGCAAAAATTTCCGCTTGCCCGATCATGAGTTGAGCAGCTATGATATCGCTCACCATGCCGGCTTATCCCTAGAACAGGAATATGAATTGCTGGAATTATTAGACGAATGGCAAAGATTAGAATATTTACGCAGACATTTGCAAACCACCCTGCCTATGATGGCCGAAATGGAAAGCTTGAAAGAAAAAATCAAACTAAATGGCCATTTCAGGGAACTAAAAGGTTGGGAGCCCGAATA
>CAIUKP010000235.1 GCA_903899675.1 uncultured Bacteroidota bacterium
CATCGAGCTCATCAACTGGCGCAACCGCTTCCATGCGGAGTGGTGGTTTGAGATCTCGCATCGGAACACGGACGGCAAGGCGGCGCCGCCCGCGCCCACCTCCGCGCCCTTTATCCCCTTCAACTGCTGGACGCCTTGGCGCCACGGCGACTACTACCGCCGCGTGTTTCCGGTGGAGCTGCTGCGGGTCGTGCACGAGTGCGCGCCGCATTCCCGAATTCATGAAAGGTTTGGGAAAAGGTATCCGTGAATTTAATGATGCAAAAGACAATGTGAAGCGCGAAATTGAAGAGGGTATCAAAGAAAAAGACAAAACTACCACCGGCGCTTAATCGCTCCATCAATTTATTATAGCCTTTGTTTCGTTTTACCACAATCAAAGACTATCACCAGGCGCTGCAATCAGCAGCTACCAGTTGCACGGATACCGTACAGCACTACATTACTGTTATTCGTGAACAGGCATCGCTCAATGCATTTCTGGAAGTTTTTGAAACCGATGCTCTGCAAAGAGCCGCTGCTCTAGATCAATCAAGGGCAGCCGGTAAACCCATGGAACCGCTCCACGGAGTGATTGTGGGTATTAAAGATGTAATCTGCTATCAAGGTCATGCCGTTACAGCTTCCTCTCGCATTTTAGCAGGGTACAAAGCCATTTACCATGCCACCGCTATCGAAAAATTATTAGCCGCAGGGGCCATCATCATAGGCAGACAAAACTGCGACGAATTTGCCATGGGCAGCAGCAATGAAAATTCTGCTTATGGCCCCGTAAAAAATTTTATAGATCCTTCCCGGGTTCCCGGTGGATCTTCCGGTGGCTCGGCCGTTGCTGTGCAGGCAGGTCTTTGCATGGTAAGTTTGGGTAGTGATACCGGTGGCTCGGTTAGGCAGCCAGCCGACTTCTGCGGAATTGTGGGACTAAAACCTACCTATGGCAGGGTATCGCGGTACGGATTAATTGCCTATGCGTCTTCTTTCGATCAGATTGGTATTTTGGCTAATACTGTAGCGGATGCCGCTCAGGTGCTGGAAATAATTGCAGGGGAAGATGCGTTCGATAGTACGGTTGCCTCCCTACCAGTACCTTCCTATTCCCAGGCCACCGCCGATCATCAGATTCCGGGAAAAATTGCTTATTTCCGGCAAGCATTGGAACATCCTTCGCTTGATCCGGCTATTCAAGCAGCTATTTATGCATTTATCGATCAACTGAAACATGCAGGGTATCAGGTGGATGCAATTGACTTTGCATGGTTAGATGCAATTGTACCTACCTATTACGTATTAACAACTGCCGAGGCTTCCAGTAACCTGTCGCGATATGATGGGGTTAGATACGGATTTCGTAGTGATGGGGAACAGAATACCCTCAGTGATATGTACACCCAATCTCGTTCCAAAGGATTTGGGAAGGAAGTGCAGCGCCGTATTTTATTAGGAAATTTTGTACTGAGTGCAGGCTATTTTGATGCGTACTTTACTAAGGCCCAGCAGGTTCGGCAATTATTGGCCAACAAAACCCAGGAAATTTTTACCATTTACTCCTGTCTGCTTTTACCCACCGTTCCGGCACCAGCCTTTCGGATAGGTGAGAAAAATACCGACCCCGTGGAGATGTTTTTGGGGGATATTTATACGGTTTTTGCCAATCTGGTGGGTATTCCGGGCATTTCTCTACCCCTATTCCGCCATCCCAATGGGCTCCCCTTTGGCCTTCAGTTGATGACGAGTCACTTTGATGAAGTAACTTTGCTGAAGTTATCCCAACAAATGATGCAGTTGGCTAAAACTTCTGCTTAGCTTGTTTTGGCACGATATTGGATAATCTGCGGGATATAAAATAGCTGAAAAAATTACTGGTTATGGAGTGGCTGGGAAATCGTATTACTAATCCTATTAATCTGTCTAAATTTATTCTGATTGCCTTTGCCGTGGTAGCAGGCAGTTGGGCGGGTAGTAATTGGTATAATGGGGGATCCGCTTACCCATCTGGAAACGACACTACCCGGGTAATGAAAATTGGTTTTGAGAGTTTATTTGCTTCCGAAAAATATAATCCTTCCCTTCCTTATAACGCACAACTCAATCCCAAGGCCACTCTCTTTGTACAGGAATATATCCGAAAGCAGGGGGAGGAATTGGAGAAAATGAAGTTTTGGGGTAAGCCCTATTTCGATTTGTACGATAATATCCTTTCCCAGTATGATATTCCCAAAGAAATGAAATACCTGAGCGTGATTGAAAGTCACCTCACGCCCGGATTAGTATCTTGGGCTGGTGCGGTAGGGCCTTGGCAACTGATGGCCGATGAAGCACACCGCTTTGGTTTGAAAACTGGCTACCACGATGAGCGTACCGACTTTTACAAAAGCACCCATGCTGCTGCCCGTTTGATGAAAGAATTGTATGCCGAGTTTGGCGACTGGTTATTGGTGGTAGCAGCGTATAATGGGGGTGCAGGTAGAATGCGTTCGGCTATCCGGAAATCGGGAAGTAGAGATTTTTGGGATCTGCAATATTATTTGCCGGAAGAAACCCGTAACCACGTTAAAAAATTTATCGGCACCCACTATATTTTTGAGGGAACTGGGGGGGAAACCACCCTAACTGCCGCGGAAACGGCCCGGCAAAAAGCACTTAAACCTCAACCCCAGGCAGACTTATCGGCTACTCACGATAAAATTTATATCAGCGGCCGATTCCTGAGTTCGGTAGTAGCACCCGCCCTTGGAATGGAGTTGGCGAATTTTTTAGCGGTAAACCCCGCTTTCGATCGTGAATTGGCTGCGGGAAAATTATATCCTATGCAGCTGCCTTCCGGCACTGGTAAAAAAGAATTATTTGAGGCTAAAAAATCAACCCTATTGATGGAGTCGCTGCAAAAAATACTGCAAGGGGCGGAAGCTATCCGCTAGTATTTTCTAATCCTAATTGTAGCATTGCTTTTCCCTTCAGTAAGCATTCTTCATATTCCTGCTCGGGAACACTTTGTGCTGTTATCCCGCCACCTACCTGAAAGCTTACATTCCTTTCTTCGGCTAGGTAAACCATACTTCGGATTACTACATTGAAATCAAAATCTTTATTCGGTTTGATATATCCTACACTGCCCGAATAAATTCCCCTGTTTACCACTTCGTATTTATCAATTAGTTCCATCACTTTTCGCTTGGGGGCACCCGTCATGCTGCCCATAGGAAAAGTATTGCTGAAAATATTTAAAAGCGTGCTGCCCTCATTCAATTCACCTTCAACGGTAGAAATCAATTGGTGTACTTGCGGAAAACTATACACACCCAACAATTCGGTAACCGCTACAGTACCTTCTCGGCAGATGGTACTCAAATCGTTCCGAACAAGGTCTACCACCATGATATTTTCACTTCGGTTTTTGGCACTGCCTAGTAGGGATTCTTTCAGCTGATGGTCTTGTTCTGGATCGAACAAATTGCGGCGAATGGTTCCTTTAATGGGCTGTGAGCGGAGCCTGTTTCCTTTTTTCTGCAAAAATCTTTCCGGACTTGCACAGAATAGATATCGATTTTCATTTTTATAAAAGCAGGAAAAGGGACTGGGTGAAATTTCCATTAATAAACGATAGGTGTGCAGGGGATCGAGGGTAGTGTTGGGTGCAACAAAAGCTTGACAGTAGTTGATTTCGTAACAGTCGCCTCTTTGGATATGCTGTAAAATATCGGATACCTGTTGTAGGTATTTTTCTTTGGAGATAGTCGGTGTAAAATGAATAGCAGGAAAATGGTTAGCAAGTGGTTGGGGGATAATGCTGGTAATATCCCGAAAAATCTTTTCGGGTTCTGGCAACCAGGTTTCAATAGTAAGGCTATCCGTTTGGAGGTTGATAACGGTTTCCGGACAAAAAAAGAAGTGATGGGGAAATTGCCCAGTTGGAATGTTTGGTTGGGGAAGTTTTAGATAAGCATGCATGGCATGATAACCCAGGTGACCAAAAACCCAATCGTTTCGGCTTTCCAGTATTTCAAACAAGGTATCAATGGAACAGTTTGCAGGGGCTACTGAACTGCCACCGGCGGCAGCAAGGCATTGGGTTGTTTCTCCGGGAACTACAAAATGGTGAGAATCTAGCAGGCAACTATTCGAAAAACGATTGCACCAAACCAACAGCTGCTGTTTGAACAACAAAAGATTGCTAGGAACAGGAAACGATTGAACGCTTCTTTCAGGCACAGAATGGAGTGGGTTTAGAAATCGTCATCGTCATCATCGAATCCGCCAGATTTATCATTAAACAGGTCGAATTCTTTAAAATCTTCATCCAGTTTAAAGTCGTCGTCTTCTTCTCCCTTTTTCTTTCCTGGACCACTTTTGGCGGCTCCTTTGCTTTTTGGGATATCAAATTCGTCGAAGTCCGGATCCCATTCATCTTCTTCCGTTGATTTTTCCCAATCATCTTCTGTGTCATCTACTTCATCATCATCATCTTCA
>CAIUKP010000236.1 GCA_903899675.1 uncultured Bacteroidota bacterium
AGTTATGAATGATAAAGAAAAGTTTTTGACCGGCTTAATCTTGGGTGGATTAGCAGGCGCCGCAATAACCCTTTTTCTTAGCAGCAATAAAGGCAAAGAAATGGTGAACGATTTGAAAAATAAATCCGGCGATTTTCAGGAAGATGTAAAAGAAAAAGTGGCCGAATTTGAAACTGCCATGGAAACCTTATTAGATAAAGCCCGCAAGGTTACCGAACATTTTGATGGTGCTTCCCCGGAAAAATCTGCCTAAATTATTCGTATGGAATCGGACTCATCTTTTTTTACGCAATACAAAGAGCGCATAGAGCAATATGTGCAAAACAGGCTGCGACTGATTCAGTTACAACTCACCCAAAAAGTGGCAGAGGTAAGTTCCAGTATAACCTGGTGGTTGCTGATTGCGATGGTAGTTTTTTTTCTGATGATTAGCCTCAGCATTATGTTGGGCTATTATTTTGCTCAACTTACTGTTTCAGTTCCCTTGGGATTTGCCTGTCTCTCTGGTATATATTTGGTAATGTTACTCTTGTTATTTGCTTTTCGAAAATCCATCCGTAAGAAAGTGAAGGATAGCGTAATTCAATCTATGCTGGATACAAAACCTGAAACGCATGAATCCCAACAACCCTAGTATTCCTATTCGAGATGGAATTGCTTTGCAAGCCGAAATCAATCGGCTCAAGCATCAACTTAAAGAAGAGGAGGCACAAATCGCAAATTCAACCCGCAAAATTCCGTTGCAGTTGTTAAAAGTGGGGGGGTTGGGGCTAGCAGGAATTATTGCTGGAAAACAAGGACTTTCTGGTATTACCCAGTTGGTGCAGGCTGGGTATTATTGGATAAAAGGAAGAAAAAAACACTCCGGAGAGCAGGAAATAGCCAAGGATAAGTTAACCGAAGGGGCCGGTAAGTTGGGGTTAGCAGGTATTATTCACCTGTTGGGAACCGTGTTAAAACGGTAATCGATACAGTAAAAAAACGGATTGTTTTTTACAAATAATTGATTTACAGGCATTTTTGAGGTTTTCCCGCTTCAATTTACCCATTAGCCCACTCCAATAGATGCCAAATTCTTGTGTGGGTATTTTTGGGGTAATTTTGTTCGTTATTTTTCATTTTTTTAGGGTTCATCCCCTTACCTTTGCCGCCAAGTTGGAAAATGATTCCATACTTATCGAATTATCCATCATTTATCACTTTATATTTCACCCGAAATGGCTACCAAAGGAAAAATCAAACAGATTATCGGAGCAGTTGTTGACGTGCATTTTCCCGACGACAATACATTGCCTGAAATTTTTAATGCCCTTGAAATTGAAAAAGAAAATGGCGATAAGCTGGTTCTTGAAGTGCAACAGCACTTGGGAGAAGACAGTGTTCGAACCATTGCCATGGATGGAACCGAGGGATTGGTGCGCGGAATGACGGTAACCGATACCGGCCGGCCCATCACTATGCCTATTGGAGCAGGCATCAATGGTCGTTTATTTAATGTAACTGGCGACGCAATCGATGGATTGCCTCAGGTAAGTAAAGAAAATG
>CAIUKP010000237.1 GCA_903899675.1 uncultured Bacteroidota bacterium
TAATTTAATTAATAAACAATTAATATTAACAGTTTGGAAACGAACAAATAAAAAATATAAAATTATTTTTCAGAATAAATCGGATTTAATTATTGTAATGAGATATTATTTTATTGCAAATGCAAAACATTTACCTTATAATATTAAAGAACAAATTCAAGATTTGAATTGTCTAGTTGTTAATGCTTTATTACCTGGTATTATTACAAATTTTGAACAAAAATTAGGTTATTTGAGAGATATTGAAATTAGAGGGCCATTACCAAATGCACCTATTAATACAAAAACTCAAAAAAATTTACCTTCTCAATTATAAATTTAAGCCATTATTTCACCTTTACTTTTGTCTTCTTTTAATTGATAAACGAAAATGATACCATTGCATTGAGCCATGTCTTCAAATGATACAGCACCATCGTCTGAGTAAGTATAAGGAATTTGGGAAATAGTACGAGGGTTAACAGCTTCTTGCATAGCAATTGGTGTAGGGGCGGGTTCACCATTGTATTTATTATAAATGGCATTATGAACAGTTGATTTAATAACACCATAAGGATCGTATTTAATGGCATCGGAAGGACGGTCTAATACTGATGTTTGTTCAGTTGTAATGATAGTGGATGAACCGATAATTAAATTATCTTTTTCATCGATATCACTTGTATCACTGACAACAACGGAACGTAATACGTAAACGTCATTCTTAAATTGAAGTCTGTATTTATAAGTGACACGTCTCTTGTTTAATCTTTCGTAACCAGCTGTGGCAGTAGGTAATCTCATGCCGAAAGTGATTTGTTTAGAAGTTTCAATGATATTGGAACGACGATCAACGTAAAAGATGAGAACACCATTGGAATACATAAAGTTAGTTTGTCTGGTAACAAGAACACCATTTTCGTTAATTATTTGGACTTGTTCAAGAGAATCTTCAAGAGCAATAGGTGTGTTGTCATTGACACTTAAAGGTAATCTTAAATTAATCATGGGAACATAGTTAATAACTTGGGTGGTGTTGTATTGATAAGGATTCATGGCATTATTAGGAATATTAGGAACTGTTGTGATAACGGTGGGCCAATTTTTTAACCATTCACTGATTTCGGTAAAAGGAGAGGGGGCATTGTTGAGCACCGAAATGCCCAGTACCTGTTGGTGTGGGAGCGCCATTGTGGCCAGTCCGGTAATCATGGTTCCGGTACCACTGGCTCCCAAAATATGTGTATAGGAAGCAAAGTCTATACCCGAGAGTATTTCTGCAGCCCCTTGAATACCTAATCGGCCAACCCCACCTTCTGGAATGTATAGAGCGGAAGCAGTTTCGGATTCGGGTAACTGAAAATTGGCAAATTGATTTTTTTCGGTAAAGCGGAGCGTCATTCCATAAGCTTGGGCATCTTGCAGGGTAGGGGATAGCATTGGAGCTGCTAGCCCGCGGATAATGCCTATACTCCCCAAACCCAGCTCCCGGGCAGCCCAAGCGGTGGCAATGATATGATTGGAATACGGCCCTCCCCGGGTGATTATTTTAGTATACCCCCTTTCTACCGCTTCCTGCAGGTAATATTTTAATTTATACCACTTATTTCCGCTTACCACCGGGTGAACCTCTTGTAATTTCAATACATCCACAGCAGGCCCACCAGCAAAAAAAGTACGCAAGGGTTGTATGGTAGGGCTAGAATTAATCATTTGTTATAGGCCGGGTGTTGGCATAATAGGCGATTATCTTTAGTTTCGTGCCCGAATCTTGTAAAGATAAAAGTAGCACATGGAACCTTCACTTGTAATTCTTGCAGCCGGAATGGCCAGCCGTTATGGAAGCAGAAAGCAAACGCAATCTTTTGGTCCTTCCGGGGAAACCATTCTGGAGTATGCGATTTACGATGCCATCAAGGCAGGATTTGGCAAAGTAATTTTCATTATTCGCCAAGATTTTTCGGCTGATTTTCGTAATATGATTGAACCCAAGATTCAAGGGAAAATCGAGATTGATTATGTGTATCAAGAGTTAACATTCTTTACAGAAGGTTTTTCCATACCCGAGGAGCGCACCAAACCTTGGGGAACTGCCCATGCTTTGCTTTGTTGTAAAGGGCATATCCACGAGCCATTTGCCGTTATTAATGCGGATGATTTTTATGGTCGTGATGCATTTGTGAAGGCATTTACCTTCTTAACCCAAACCTGTAACGAGCAAACCTGTTGTATCATTGGATATTCTCTTCAAAATACCCTAAGTGATAACGGAACAGTAAGTAGGGGAGTGTGTGCAGTAGATGAATCGGGTTATTTAACCGATATCAATGAGCGCACCAGTATTGAAAGAAATAAAGCAGGTGTAATTGTTTATCAGGATGCAGTAGGTGAACATCCCTTACCAGAAAATTGCATGGTGAGCATGAATTTTTTATGTTATGCCCCCGGGTTTGTTGATTTCTGTGAAACCGGGTTTCACGATTTTTTACAGGTTCAGGGACAAGCATTGAAATCTGAATTTTACCTTCCTACCGCTACCCAAAATTTTATACAACAAAAAAAAGGGGTAGTTCAGGTAATCCCAACTGATGCCCGCTGGTTTGGGGTTACTTATCAGGAAGATGCACCCGGTGTTCAAAATAGTATCAACGAGTTGGTTGCAGCAGGGAAGTATCCCAACAACCTATGGGCATAAAAAAAATGTACGCCAAAGGCGCACATTTTTTTAAGTAAGTTTACCTGTATTATTTGCTGTAAGCTTTTACAAAGAATACGCAGTTTTCAATACGCGTAATCTGATTTTTTCTCTCTACACCGCGGAGACTGGATTTTTGATTTAATTTTATTTTTTCCATTCCGCTTATGTTCTCGGCTTTGGTATCCGCCAGCATGGTATAGATATAGCCTGATTTAACGGCAAATGCTACTCCTTCTGTTTGTGCTTGACGGGTGCTTAAAACCCCCACGATTTCGCCCTGACCATTAAACACCGGACCACCGGAGTTACCGGGGTTGGCGCTGATCTGGAGCTGATAGGTAAGGGTGTCATTATTAAAACCAGATCGAGAACTTAAATAACCCTCACCATATACAACGTCATTACGAGGATAGCCTAGGGTAAAAATTTCTTCACCTAGTTCGATCTTAGATTTTCGGATGCTGTAGGGAAGTGCACGGGGGGCATTATATTCGGAGTCGTTGATTTTTAATACCGCCAAATCGCGCAGGTTATCGATGTGCAGAATATCGGCATTAAATTCTTCTCCTTTACTATTAATTACTATGGCACCAGAACCTTTTAATACGTGTGCATTGGTAAGCAAATACCCATGCGTATCTAGTAAAAAGCCGGTTCCTCCAGAAATAAGCTTGGCATTTTGGGGGATCTTACTTTTTACTTCATTCAATAGGCTACCCTGATATTGTTGGTTACGCTTAATTACCTCTATGTCTTTACTCAACTGTACCAGCTGATTTTGATTTACCGGTGAAAAGTAAACTACCAGTCCACTAATAACCATAGCAATAAATCCACCAACCGCTGCTGCAATTGCGGTAACGCGTTTGTATTTATGAAAAATTTGAATCAATTTACCACCGGTAGATACTTCTGTACCATCCTGAATTTTGCCCTGTTGCAACAAATTGGCGTGCGCATGGTGTAACTGTGCCGTAAAGTTGCGGCGCTGGGCATAAAAATCCATTTCGTGCTGAAACATGGCATGTTCAACTACCAGCTGATCAATTTCAGGAGTCTTAGTTCGCAACTGGTCGAAATAAGCACGCTCCGCTTCTGGCATCTGGTTGGTCAGATATCGTTCAATGGCCTCCTGAAGTAAAATGTCGTCCATGTTCATCACTCGCCGATATTATATTGAGAAAAAAACAACTTTTTTAAACGCATCAGACATTTGTACTTCTGGTTTTTGGCATTGTCGGCATTGGTGTACCCGAACATTTCCGCCAGTTGCTGCATGTCTTTCTTCTGGATATAATAGCCCTCCAGCAAGCTTTTACAGGGTTCCCCTAAACTTCCCATGGCCCTGTCCATGATAGCAAATGCCGCGTTTCTCTTCTCATGGTCCTCTATTTCTTCTTCAACGCCAACAGTTTCTTCCAGATTATCAACGGGTTGGGAGTATCTCCCCAACTGTTGCAATCGCTTAAGCCATAAACGCCTGCATATGGAATATACATAAGTTTTAATTTGACAGGTTAAGACAAATGAGTCGCTTTGTGCTTTTTCATACAGCGCAATCATTGCTTCCTGAAAAATATCCCTTGCATCATCGTAAGAGCCATTGTTCTGAAGGATGTAGGTTTGTACCATGCCGAAATTGTCCTTATAAAGCGTTTCGATGGCCTTCGTTTCATTGGAAGCCAACCCTTTTAATAAAGCCTGTTCGTTGATGTCACCTTTCACTTCAGTAATTTTAATACCCCAGGGGCCCTAAAAGTAACCCCAAAACCCGAAAAAAAATTTTTTTCAAAAACCCTTCTTTTTAGAGGTTACCTTTTATTACCTTCGCGTATTAATTAAAAATCATTCATTCAAAAAAAACAAAAAACAATGAAAAAGCTGTTATTCGTTTTCGTATTGGGCGCTTTCGCTGCCTGTGGTTCTGGTGAAAATGCTACTCCAACTGTAGATTCTAATGCTATTAAAGCTACTGCTGATTCTCTGGCAAAAGTTGCTGCTGATTCTCTTGCTAAAGCTACTATGGTAGATTCTGCTGCTATGAAAGCTGCTGCTGATTCTCTTGCTAAAGCTGCAAAGCACTAATTTTAGCGCTTAGCTTAACTTTTGTGGCTATGCTTGCCGGTCACTAACAGCTTTTAAACTTTTTTTCATATGGCAAGCAATCGTTAGA
>CAIUKP010000238.1 GCA_903899675.1 uncultured Bacteroidota bacterium
GCTATCTAAACATTGTTATAATAGCCGAGTACATCCCCAACCCTTTACTTCAATTTCGGGATTAGAACATATTGATAAAGTAATTGAAATCGACCAATCACCTATTGGTAGAACCCCGCGCAGTAACCCGGCAACTTATTGTGGCTTTTTTACAGAAATCAGAACTCTTTTTGCCTCGGTTCCAGAAGCTAAGATTAGGGGGTATGCTGCTGGCAGATTTTCTTTTAATGTGAAAGGCGGCAGATGTGATGTTTGTGAAGGCGGTGGAATGCGGGTAATTGAAATGAACTTTCTGCCCGATGTATATGTTCATTGTGAAAAATGTAATGGACAACGATACAACCGCGAAACCCTCGAAATACGTTACAAGGGAAAATCTATCAGCGATGTATTGAATATGACGGTGGATGAAGCGGTTGAATTTTTTCAGCCCATTGGATATTTGTACCGAAAAATTAAAGTGCTGCAGGATGTAGGCTTGGGATATATTACTTTAGGTCAATCCGCCGTAACACTCAGTGGTGGAGAGGCACAAAGGGTAAAACTATCTACAGAGCTGGGCAAAAAAGATACCGGAAAAACCTTCTATATTCTAGATGAGCCAACCACCGGATTACATTTTCAGGATATTCAGCATTTGCTGGATGTACTGAACAAACTGGTGAACCGAGGAAATACGGTATTGGTGATTGAACACAATATGGATGTAGTTAAAGTAGCCGATTACATAATTGATATGGGCCCGGAAGGGGGTGGGGGCGGAGGAAAAGTATTGTTCCAAGGCGTTCCCGAAAAATTAGCAGATCTGAAAGAAAGCCATACCGCCCGTTTTCTAAAAGCTGAATTAGAGGCCGGCTAACAGCTTACTTTCTAATCATGTGAATATGTTCGATGTCATCCTCCAGATAAATCGATCCGATAGCTTCAAATCCAAACGAACTGTAAAATTCTTTGAGATACAATTGTGCTCCAATTTTAATGGGTCCTTCCCCAAACAATAATTTGCATTGGTTGATTGCCTCCTTCATAAGTAATTTTCCAGCACCCATTCTTCTCATGTTGCCGGAAGAAATTACGCGGCCAATAGACATATACTCATAAGATACACCAGGAGGCACCAGTCTTGCATAAGCAGCCAGTTCATTTTTATGCCATATCATCAGGTGATGGCAATAGGGGTCTTTTCCATCGGCATCTTGAAACACACAGTTTTGTTCTACCACAAATACAGCATTTCTAAGCTGAATGATGGTATACAATTGCTGCGGCGTAAGGGAGTCGAAGGGTACGCATTGGATACTAATTTCCGGGGAGGAGGCTGATAACATAGTTTTGAATTGGGGAAGTTTTTCGGCTGCTTTTTTTAGTATCCATATTTATTTTTCCAACGCTCATGCAGAAATTTTTTCATTTCCTGTTCGCGGGGGTTTTGACCGGGCTTATAAAATGTATGACCCTGTAATGATTCTGGCAGATATTCCTGTTCAATAAAGTTACCTACTCCCAAGTGCGAATATTGGTAGCCTTTTCCATAGTTGAGGTCTTTCATCAACCCGGTGGGGGCGTTTCGAATATGCAGTGGAACCGGGAGGTCGCCTTTTTGTTTTACCAATTGAAGGGCCTCCTGTATGGCTTCATAAGACGAGTTACTTTTGGGCGACCCAGCCAGATAGATAGCACATTGTGAAAGAATGATGCGACTCTCGGGGTAACCGATTTTTGAAACTGCATCAAAAGTGGCATTCGCCAGCAGCAGCGCATTCGGATTGGCATTACCTATATCTTCACTGGCAAATATCAGCATTCGTCGGGCAATAAAAGTTACACCTTCCCCGCCTTCAATCATGCGAGCCAGCCAGTAAACAGCTCCATTTGGGTCACTTCCCCGCATACTTTTTATAAAGGCGGAAATGATATCATAATGTTGTTCCCCATTTTTATCGTACAAAGCCACTTTTTGCTGGGCCACTTTCATTACCCCTTCATTGGTAACAATGATTGGGTCGGAAGGAGTTTTTCTTTCGGCTACTTCACTTTGCACCACCAGTTCAAACAGATTCAATAATTTTCTGCCATCCCCTCCTGCTAATTGAAGTAAGGCGCCCGTATCTTGAAGTTGGATGGGATATTGATTAAGTAGGGTGTCGTGCTGCATAGCCTGGTGCAATAGCTGCAGCAAATCACTTTCGGTAAGGGATTTGAGCACATATACCTGACACCGACTTAACAAGGCACTGTTCACCTCAAAAGACGGATTTTCAGTAGTTGCCCCAATAAGAGTAATAACACCTTTTTCAACGGCTCCCAATAGGGCATCCTGCTGTGATTTATTGAAGCGATGAATCTCGTCAATAAATAAAATAGTTCCCGTTACTAATTTGGCTGCTTCTATCACCTCCCGAATCTCTTTTACGCCACTGCTAATGGCACTTAACTGGTGGCAGGGAACCTGCAGGGTTTGGGCAATAATTTGTGCAAGGGTTGTTTTGCCAACTCCCGGTGGCCCCCATAAAATCATAGAATGGATGGTTCCCCTTTGTATAGATTGCCGTAAGATGCTATTTGCTCCGGTAAGGTGTTGCTGACCGGCCATCTCCTCTAAACGCTGAGGGCGCATTCTTTCTGCCAGTGGACTTGCGGGTTGCAACATTTTCATTTTTTTAATCAAGACTTCACAATAGTCAGCTACTTCGCATCCGTTGGATACTGTTTTTGCAGCTGAAAATTTAAGAAAATATGAACCAAAAGGAGTATACCCAACCCCAGCAAAAACAAGGAAACACCCTTCATTAATTGTACATATTTTTCTAAGCTCATGTCTGAATAAACATCACCCATTTTATCGAATGCTTCTTGTAATAGTTGATCTATTTTTTGAGCTGGCAAAGAACTGGTTGCAATCACAAAGACTATGAGAATTAAACTCAAGAAAATGCACACATATGCATTAACCCGCATCCAGTCTTTTAATGTTGATGTTATCTGCTCTCCAGAACGAATTTTTTGTAAAAAACGAAAGCTACAATAAATGTAAATAGTAAAACAACCCATCATAAATACTGATAACAATATTTGTGGGTTAGCAAATGCCAATAAGATTGAGCTGAAAGCTGATATTCCAAAAAATAAACCAATTGGAAGCAGAAGGTAGGTAAGCACCTGAAAAATTATTTTTTGTAAGCTATTCAATTGAAAAAAATTAAGAGCGGTTATCGAAAATCATTGTTAGTAAGCAGCTGCAAAATTCATTCGCAGTAGTAGTTGTTTAATCTATTCTTTATTTAGTTGGATATGTAATTCGTCCAGCTGATGCTGGTCAATCGTACCCGGTGCATCCAGCATTACATCACGGCCGCTGTTGTTCTTTGGAAAAGCAATAAAATCCCGGATACTTTCGCTACCTCCTAAAATTGAACAGAGCCGGTCGAAGCCAAAAGCAATTCCACCATGCGGGGGGGCACCATATTCAAAAGCGCCGAGTAAAAAGCCGAATTTGTGAAGTGCTTCGGCTTCCGTCATACCCAGTGCTGCAAACATTTTTTCTTGAAGCGGTCGCTGGAAAATCCTGATGGATCCGCCGCCAATCTCATTGCCATTTAAAACCATATCGTAGGCGTTAGCTTTGATACCGGCATAAGGGTGTTCGAGATATTTGGCTGCATCTTTTATCTCCGGATCATTGTCAATCATCACAGCAATATGATCTGGCTTGGGAGCGGTAAAGGGGTGGTGTCGGGCTACCCAGCGATTTTCTTCTTCTGCATATTCGAATAAGGGAAAGTCTAATACCCACAGCAACTTAAATTCATTTTCTTTTCTTAGGCCCAATCGTTTACCCATTTCTAAGCGAAGTTCACTGGCCGCTTTGCGGGTTTTCTCTTCTTTTCCCGCTAATACCAAAACCAAGTCGCCCGGCTGTGCACCTGTAGCCGCGGCAATTTTTTGAAGCGATTCTTCCCCAAAGAATTTGTCAACACTGCTTTTAAAAGTACCATCCAAATTGCATTTAATGTAAACCATCCCTTGCATACCTATCTGAGGACGCTTAACCCATTCGGTTAGTTCATCTATTTGTTTGCGCGTATATTCACTGCAACCTGCTGCGGCAAATCCAATAATCGTTTCTGCCTGGTCAAATACTGCAAATCCGGTAGCTCCTGATGAGAGTAGGCTGTTGCTAAGGGTTTCTTTCTTTTCCGGAAAAGTATGTAGTGGAAATTTGTAGTTAGCCAGCTTCATGTTAAACCGAATATCGGGTTTGTCATTTCCGTAGGTCCACATGGCTTCTTCCCAACTGATTCGTTCAACCAAATCGGAATAATCTATTTGCTTTACATCTTTGAAAATCTGCTTAATCAATTGCTCGAACATCTGTAAAATATCTTCCTGCTCAACAAATGCCATTTCACAATCAATCTGGGTAAATTCCGGTTGCCGGTCGGCACGCAAATCTTCATCCCGAAAACATTTTACAATCTGATAGTACCGATCATATCCACTCACCATCAAAAGCTGCTTAAAAGTTTGTGGCGATTGGGGCAGGGCATAAAACTGTCCGGCATTCATGCGAGAAGGAACCACAAAGTCACGCGCACCTTCTGGGGTAGATTTAATTAGGAAGGGAGTTTCAATATCCATAAAACCCTGCTGGTGCAAGTAGTTCCGGGCCGAGCGATTAACGGCATAGCGCAATTCCAGATTTTTTTTCACAGCATTTCTGCGTAAATCTAAAAAACGATATTTCATCCGTATATCATCTCCTCCATCGGTATCATCCTGAATAGTAAAAGGAGGAACGGCCGATTTATTTAAAATGGTAAATGAAGTAACGGCCACTTCTATATCTCCAGTGTCTATTTGCGAATTTTTATTACTCCTTTCCGTAACTTTTCCGGTTGCCTGTAACACATATTCTCTGCCCAGTGGTTGATCGGTTAGTTGACTATTCAATTCCTCTCCTAATAATAATTGGGTAATGCCATAACGGTCTCTCAAGTCAATAAAAGTGATGGCGCCAAATTTTCGAATGGTTTGTACCCAACCTGCTAGGGTAACCTGCTGATTAACATCCTGCATTCTTAAAGCACCACAAGTGTGTGAACGATACATAGGGATAAATTTCTATTCTCAATAGGGGTTGCGCTTGCAGCCCAGCTTCTAATTTGTACGGCAAATATAACCCAAATGAGGCATGCTTTTGGTTTTGGCAGATTCCCCTGTTTTCACACATCTTTGCAGCATGAAATGGACCCCTCCAACCCGCCAGTTGCATCGATGGGCGGTTGCTGCTATTTTTTTTGCATCCGGACTCACTTTTGCCAGTTGGGCCAGTCGAATACCGGAAGTGCAGACAATGCATCATTTGAGCAATGGGGCATTGGGAGGTGTTTTATTTGCCTTACCTGCGGGTTCATTAATTAGCCTGCCACTTTGGGGTTGGATGATTGCCAAATATGGCAGCAAAACCATGTTACTAAGTGGCATTTCATTGTATATTTTGCTATTGTTAATGATTAGTAGGGCCGGAAGTATCGGCCAATTATGGGTGATTTTATTTCTTTTTGGCATGATTGGTAATCTATGCAACATCGCCGTAAATACGCAGGCAGTGGGGGTAGAGAAATTATATGGCCGATCTATAATGGCGGGCTTTCATGCTATTTGGAGCCTAGCCGGATTTACCGGGGCTGCATTGGGCAATTTGCTGATAGCATTCAATGCTACTCTTTTTTCGCACTTTCTGGTTATTGGTATATTGGCAAGCACGCTGGTTATTGTAGCCAATACCCGATTGATACAGGGGGATGCACAAACCCAATCCTCTGCTTTTATGGTTCGACCTAATAAAGAGCTCTGGTTACTGGGTTTGATTGCCTTTTGTTGCATGGCCTGCGAAGGAGCTATGTTCGACTGGAGTGGTGTATATTTTCAAAAAGTAGTAAATGCCCCGCGCGAGTTAGTTGCGCTGGGATATACGGCATTTATGAGTACCATGGCGGGCGGTAGATTTTTGGGCGACTGGATCATTACCCGTTTGGGTAAACGACAGGTATTGCAGGCAAGTGGGTTACTCATTTTTTCCGGTTTATTACTAGCCGTTCTTTTCCCGTATCTTTCGTTTGCCATCCTGGGTTTTATGCTAGTGGGTTTGGGCGTTTCTTCCGTGATACCCGTAGTATATAGTGCTGCAGGAAATTCAAAAAAATTGGCCCCTTCCGTAGCATTGGCAACTGTTTCTAGTATTGGCTTTATCGGATTTCTGATTGGTCCTCCCATAATTGGTTTCATCGCCCAAGCCTTAAGTTTACGCTGGTCATTTACCTTCATCGCAATCCTTGGTTTAGGTACTACATTACTGTCTGCCAAAATGGATGCCCACAAATAGTTTATTGTTGCCAGTGAATAAATGATATCGGAATATCGGCAGTCATTTCGATTGCCGGAACAATCGTTTGTTTCGGTTGGTTTGGATTGGCTAATAATTCACTATTATACACCAGCCAATAAAGGCATAATCCAGCCAACATCAATAATATGATGGGTTTCATAAAAAAAGTAAACGCTGAAAAAATGAGAGGCTACTCGGTTCCTTGGCTGAATTGCAGCAGTCCATTACGGCTAATGGCCGGTAGAGGTATATAATCGAAATTATATCGATTATCTCCTGTGGACGGGAACAAGTGCGAATGACCCTGGCGGCTTATGATGGCGGCGAAAACCAAATAACAGGGCAGCTAGAAGAAGGTTCATATTTCATGGGAGCGAGGCTCCATTTATTTGAAGGCATAAAGATAGCGGGTGGCTATATTACCTTCCCATAAGAATGGGGCCTAGTGGAATAGAATCTGTTACTAACGGCGGGTACTTTGTGATGAGTGGTATTCTCGGAAAATCCGATTTTGGGGATTTGCTACATCGTTTCAAATTCCTGCGGATGTTTAGGTCTCCATATCAGATAGTAGAAGCCTAAAATCAGTAATCCGATTGTAAAGGGAATCAAAGCAAGATGTTTATAAGTGAAGTTTCCGGCAACCAAATGGGTGTCTATACCAGCGAACTCGGTAATCATCCAAAACGAATTTGCAGATATCCAAATAGAAATGGCCAGGTTATGGCATAATTCCGACATGATATTCCGGGTTCTCCAAGCAATTGCAATGGAGATAGCCAAAGTTGGAATAATCATAAACACCCCCAGAAATTTCCATCCCATGCACCAAGCCACATCTTTAAAAAGCCAGAATACAATGTGTAAGTTTTCCATTTTTCTGTACTGAACAGGTATCTGGTAGGTAGATTGGGTTAGTTTGGGTGTTTGATTCATTTCCAATTAAAGGTTTTGGGGTTTATAAGAGAAGTGTGGCGGGTTATGTGCAAGATTAAAAATAATCATTCCAATGAATTTTTGCCCAAAATTTTTGTAAACCTGGCTATATCTGCCTGGGGGTGGATGGGGGTTCCCAACAAGAGGTGATTGGCTAATTCTCGGGCGAACCAGGGTGCCAGCGAACAACCTTTGGTGCCCATGCCATTCAATATCGCTAGGCTGGGATGGTGGGGATGTAACCCTATAAATGGCCTTCTCTCCAAATTGGCCGGTCGGATGGCAGCCCGGTGATCGAGTATTTGAAAATTAACCCGTAGCCATTTTTTAAGCGTTTGCTCAATTTGATTCCTAAAACTTTCCGTGGGTTGGTCGTGGGTAAAGTTCCACTCGTAACTCGAGCCAATCCAAAATACATCCCCCTCCCAGGGTACAATATGAATCCCCAATTTGTAGATATGGCTATCTGGCAAGCCTGGAATGCGCGCCCAAATAACTTCTCCCTTGTTGGGTGCAAAAGGCAATAATTGAAAACAGGGCAGTTGCTGACCATTCACCCCATCGCAGAAAATTATTTTTTTTGCAATTATATCCCGATAGCGAACTTCCGAATCGGAATAAGTCAAATCATTCCATTCAAATACTTCTGAACGTATCCACTGCCGATTTTCCAGTTCCTTTCTCCAGGCGGTAAGCAGGGTTCCGATAGAAATGGATAATGCCGGTTGTATCAATCCCGGCGGAAAAAGAAAATTAAAAAAAGGCTTCCATTCGTCTGCTGCAACCGGATACTGCAAATAAGTATCTTCGGCTGCCCTTTCTTCAAAGGCTTGTTGCATAGAAGGATTGGGCGGAAAATCGAGCACACTAATTTTGCGAATCAACGATTGTTGTAATTGTTCGCCCCAACTGCTGTAAGCCTCCCAGGCAAATGGCATGAGTTGCTCAATTTCCCAGGTTCTTACCAATCTTCTGCCCGTAACGGGATTGATAATGCCACTGGCAATTCGGGAAGCACTGTTCTCAACTGGCTGATCAATCACCAATACCGAACAGCCCGCTTCCAGCAAATACCGGCTCAGAAAACTACCGCAAAGGCCTTGCCCTATAATCAGATAATCCACTTGCATGCCACAAATATCTGCCATTATTCGGCAACGCGCATATTCGTGTTATTGGAGTGCGATCGGAATTCCGGTGCATACAAACATTCTATATTGGCTAATCCTGCCGCAAATGAACCAATATGGGTAATGTTTATGGAATAGTCGATAATAAAGGTTCCCTTATTCAGATGGCGGAAGAAAAACCCTGTATGGGCATCCCGGGTGGTTTGGTAGTAACCCACGCCATCCTGCCAACGATAGCTGCTGATTACATCCACCGGCTCTGTTCCCGATCCCCGCATATCTTTTAAGAATACATAATCCATCGGTTGTTTGCAGGTTATAATTAATCTACAAATAATTCGATCGCCCCTTCGCAATGGCGTGAGTGATTGTATAGGAACCAGTTGTTTCGATTGAAGGCTGTCTTTTTGTAAGTATAGTATTTTTTCAACGGATAGTGCCGGATGTGAACTTCCTTTTATGTTGTTCAAATTTTCCAGATACTGATAGTAAATACTTCCCATCACAGGCGCAGCTGAAATTGATTGGGTGGTTGATTTGTTTTCACTCGAAACGGTGCAGGTAATGTTACCCATAGCGGAAGTAACTTTTTTCCCATCAATTCTTTGTCGGTAAAATCCGGTTCCGGCTTCCGCTTGTTCGGGAGAAATCTGAAAGCTTTGTGCACCCACCTGAAAGGTTACTTTTCTGGTGGGGTTACTTAGGTAATTGGCGGGTAAGCTTTTTAGTAAGGCATAGCAAGCTTCTGCTGTTGCCGGGGTAGTAGCCCAATGATTGGATTTTTTTTGTTGAATTACCCAGCGGATCATCTCAGGAATTTCTTTTTGGTACTTTGATGCAATAGTGGATCCTGCCTCGGAAAGCAATAATAGCATATTGGTTTGCATCGATAAGGGAGATTCAAATCCCCCAGAATAGCCCGCATATTTCCAATACATCCCCTGTATAGAATCGCGTACAGCTTTTTCCATCAGGGATGGAATGATTTTTTGAAGGGCTGTATCTTTTTGTAATCCTACTATCATAATCGAAGCAATCTTAGCTTGTTGTTGTTGGGTATATTTTCGCCAGTTGGGTAATACCTCTTTTTCTAACTGCGGTAAGTCTGCCGGAAATTGTGCAGGAATATTGGAAAAATGTTTTCTTAACTGTAAATAATCTATCCAGTTAGGTGCAATAATTTTATTATTGGATTTAGAATTTACCAGGTAATCTTTCGTAAAATACAAATGCAGCAGGCTATCCATATATCGAATCGCCGGTTGAATCTGTGGTTTAATTTTATGTTGGATTTCGGGAATCCATGCCTGCAGTTGATCCAGCTTGCGCAAACCGGCTAGTATATACAAAGTAGTATATTCATCTGCAGAACCCCCTTTCATCCAGCTAAAACCACCGGAAGGCAACTGAAAAGAAGCAAGTTGTTGAGGAAGTATGGCTAATTCTTCCATCATTCGGGCGCTATCTAATAATTTGCCCAAATTTTTCAACTGTACTTGTTCCTCTGCCGACTCTTGCAACCAGGGGGTTTCTTCCTGCAATAGGGACTGGAGTTGCGGGGAGGAACTCAGCTTACTTTGGAATGCTGTGGTATCCTTTTTCCATTGTTCAATCACTTTTTTGATGGCAGGAAATTGTTGTAGAATATGAAAGGAGAGTTGATTGGCAAAAAGTCGGTTGCATACTTGCTCAGCGGTTGGATTATTATTTTCTAGCAAATAGGGGAGGGCTTTTACAATATACCAGGCAGGTTGCGTTGCCACTTCTAGCTGAATACTCTCATGGGTTAATGTACCACTGGTATTGTTAAGCAATGTTGGGAAGGAGAGCGATAAACTGGCATCGTTTTTCATCCAGAATGATTTGCTTTCTGTAACCAATGTTCTTTGCGTGATTACCGGAAGTAATTGCTGCTCACCATCAGAAAATTGTCCTGAAAAGGCTTTGATTCTTATTAATAAAGGTCGGTTATAGCCAAACGGAATTTGTATTGGAAATTTTAC
>CAIUKP010000239.1 GCA_903899675.1 uncultured Bacteroidota bacterium
CCATCACAGAAGCCCGGTTATTAAAGCTCGAAGCATAGTTGTGTTGTAAGCCAAGCGTATGTCCTATTTCGTGGGCTGCTAATTGACGTAGTCGTTGTAATGCCGCTTCCTTCATAGTATTAGGAACTGGTTTGCCGGTTTCATAGGGTGATAGGAGGCCGGTGAAAATCAAGTGATCTTGGCGAACACGCAGCGAACCTAGAGTAACTTGACCTTTAATAATTTCTCCGGTTCTGGGGTCGGTAACACTATTTCCATAGCTCCAGCCTCTGGTAGATCGATGCACCCAGTTTACTACGTTGTAGCGAATATCCATGGGGTCGGCGGTGTCGGGCAATAATTTTATTTGAAAGGCATTTTTGTAGCCGGCAGCTTCAAAAGCCTGGTTCCACCAACTTCCGCCATCTAGTAATGCAGAACGAATGGGCTCCGGCGTTCCATTATCTAAATAATAGATGATAGGCTTTACCGGTTCGCTAACCGCAGCGCCCGGATCTTTTTTAGCAAGGCGGTGACGGGTAATGAACATTTGTTGAATGGGCTCTGTAAAAGGAGAACTGTAGTCGAAATAACTAATTGCATTATACCCGCTTCTGATATCGTATCGGCGGGGTTTGTATTGGTTATCGGGCAATTGAACAAAAGAATGGTGCATACGCAAAGTGATGGCTTCGGCACTTGGAACAACTGTTCTTACAAATCTACCTGCATCTGCTCCTCCGGTAAAAGTTATGGTTGCTTCAAATTCAGAATTAAGCGGAAAGTTGCGAGTGTTATTTATAAATATTGCAGAGCGGGATTCGGATAGTGAATAAGATCCCTGCTTCATCATTCTAAGTCTGTCGGCAACATTCATCGCATCTCTTAGAAAGAATGAAGTGGCATCTACCAGAAACTGACCGCCCTCTTCTTCCTCTATAGTAAAGCCGGCAATTGCCGATTGTGCAAATGATTCAGCTACGGCTCTTTTCTCTCGTGGGTCTGATGAAGAGGCTCTGTAATCGTAGTTGGGTTCGATGAGCAATAGTTTTTTGCCTACTTTTTGAAAAGCAACCACTCTTGCCCCCCCAATAAGTCCGCGGTCTAATCCAATATCATTGGATCCTAATCCTGCAGGTAAGCTATTTACATATAAAAATTCGGTTCCGATTTTATTTACCAGTAACCAAATTTTTCCATTGGTAGCATCCCACCAGAAGGGGAAAAATCCATCATATTTGGTAAATCGGCTGGTTTTTTCTGCCAATTTAGAACTTGTTTGGGCCGAAGAAAAAAGAGAAAACAGTAGAAAGGGAAGAATTAATAAGCGTCGCATATGCTTGAATTTAACCAGTTGAATGATAACTGAAAGGTAAGTTATAAGTACAAAAAAAATCCGGAAAATTGAAGCTCAATTTTCCGGATAACAAGATACGCCAGGCAACTATTAGCTGTTGCTAGACTCTTCTGCAGGAGCAGCAGGAGCTGAATCAGTTACTGAAACCGGAGCTGAAACCGGAGCTGGATCAAAGGCTGGAGCAGGTTTAGGGGCAGCAGGTTTTTTTGCAGTTGCTTTCTTTTTTGGTGTTGCTTTTTTAGCTACTACTTTTTTAGCAGGGGCTACTTTTTTAGCGGCTACTTTCTTTTTTGGCGCTACTTTTTTAGCTACTACTTTTTTAGCAGGCGCTGCTTTCTTAGCAGCTGCTTTCTTTTTTGGTGCTGCCTTTTTAGCGGCTACTTTTTTAGCAGGGGCTGCTTTTTTAGCGGCTACTTTCTTTTTTGGTGCTGCTTTTTTAGCGGCTACTTTTTTAGCAGGCGCTGCTTTCTTAGCGGCTACTTTCTTTTTTGATGCTGCTTTTTTAGCAGTTGCTTTCTTTTTAGTTGCTTTTGCCATGGTGCGTGTTGTTTAAGATGGGTTTATATAACAGATGAAAGTTAGAAAATTTTTTTTTATATATCACCAAATCCTGTGATATATATTTTATTTAGTTCATTAAAAATGATTGTTGTGAAGCCACTCGATGCACATCCATGGCCATTGAGAGAGTACTTTGTCATAGGGTGCAGTACCAAAACCATGGCCACCGTGATCGAAAATGGTAAGTGCTGCCGGAATTTCGAATGTTTTTAGGGCATCATAAAATACGATACTGTTTTTTGGGGGAACGGCTTTGTCATTGTCGGCATGTAAAAGCCATGTTGGAGGCGTATTTTTATTAACTCTTTTTTCGGTAGAAAGTTGTTGAACCATTTCAGCCGATGGAGTTTTACCTAATAACATTTCTCGGCTATAGCGGTGTCCAAAAACAGTGTCCATAGATATTACAGGGTAAATGAGAATAGCAAAATCGGGGCGACTGCTGAATCTTTCGTGCCAGTTTTCAGCGGTAGGATTGCCTTCTTTATGGATGGTGGCTGCCGTAGATGCCAGATGGCCCCCTGCAGAGAAGCCCATGACTCCAATTTTTTTGGGGTCTATTCCTTTTCCGACTTTTCCAGATCTGATAAGTTGCAGTGCTGTAGTTACATCATTGTATTGTGCAGGATAGTTATGACCTTCCTGATTTCTGTTGTTTAAGCGATAGTGAAGCACAAAAGCATCTATCCCGGCGGCATTGAAAATGGATGCCGGAATAGTTCCTTCTTTTTCCCAAGCAAGGTGGGCATAAGCCCCTCCTGGGCAAATAACAATGGCCGTTCTGCCGGCAGATTTACTGGAAGCAGGAAAGTAGTCCATGAAAGGGGCAAGACTATCAAAACCGGTATGAACAATATCAGGAGTGTTAGCGGGGTATAGCCAAATTCTTTCTTGAGCTGAGCTGGTAGCGGGAGTAAGCATACAAAATAATAAAGCGGTCAATAGAATTATACTGCGCATGTTGACTAGTTTTATTAAGTAAGTTACCAAATAAATGGATAACATAATCTTATGTTCTCGATTTGCATGTTGTTAAGGTGATGAATCATATATAGGAAATGGAGTAATTTTATGCAATGAAAAAGTCTGTTGTTTTAGGTGCATCTGAAAAGCCCTCCCGGTATAGTTATCTGGCGGTGGAGCGATTAGGGGCCATGGGTCATTCGGTGGTTGCAATCGGCAGAAGAGAGGGGAAGATTGGGGAAACTGCTATCATATCCGGAC
>CAIUKP010000240.1 GCA_903899675.1 uncultured Bacteroidota bacterium
GATCCCAAAGTTAAAATTGGCTATAAGGGGAATGATGAATATTACTTAATGGAGGGTACGCTGGTAAGAAGGTTTCCCGTTTATAATTTAGAAGATACTGCCAATATTCGCCCAAATGGGATGTACAGGCAGGTAATGTATAAGGTAGTAAGTGGCGACAGAGGCGAGCTTAAATTTAAAGTAGCCCGTAGTTACGATTTTGCCCGTCAGCAATAATGTATTTTGATAACCTAGAATTAACAGTGTTGGCAAAATAGCAGATAGTATTTTTTGTAATTTTCATGTTCAAAAACAGGTACCTACAGCTAGCCTAGTTTCTAAATTATTCTAATTAATTCTTTTTTATGCAAAAGTTGTTTCTCGTATTAACAATAAACTTCCTATCCATTTATTCATATTCGCAAAATAGCAATCTAACTGATACCAATTCAGTTACGCTTCCTAATGGATGGAGCTTGTCGCCTGCAGGCAAAAGTTTGCCATTGGGAGATTTGCCTTTAAATATGGTAGTTAGCCATTCCAAAAAAATAATGGCGGTAACTAATAACGGACAAAGCATTCAAAGTATTCAGTTGATGGATGTGGCCGAAGAGAAGGAATTAGACAGAGTTGTAGTAGGAAGAAGTTGGTATGGATTGGCATTCAGCGGCGATGATAAAGAATTATATGTAGGCGGCGGGCACGATAACTGGATTCTTATTTATGGTATAGACAGTAATCGTTTGCGAATAAAAGATACTATTGAATTGGGAAAAAAATGGCCAAATCAAATTGGACCAGCTGGTATGGCGCTCGATGAAACACGGAACATTTTATATGTGGTTACTCGTGATGATAAAAGTTTATATACAATTGATCTGACTACTAAAAAAGTAACCGGCAAGTTGGCTTTGGGCGGAGAAGCTTACACCTGCGTGTTGTCACCCAATAAAGAAGAGTTATACATCAGTTGTTGGGGCTGCGATAAGGTATATGTTTTTAATACTGTAAAGAATAATATTGAGGCTGAGATTCCAGTTGGCGACAATCCCAATGAATTACTCCTAACTAAAAAAGGAGATTATTTGATGGTTGCTAATTCGAACGACAATTCGGTTTCAATTATTCAAGTAGCCAACAGAAAAGTGGTTGAAACACTTAATGCTGCGCTTTATGCTGATGCACCTAACGGATCTACCACTAATGGAATTGCTTTAAACAACGACGAAAAAACTTTATACATTTCTAATGCAGATAATAATTGCCTTGCTGTTTTTGATGTAAGTAAAAAAGGAGAAAGTAAGAGTAAGGGATTTATTCCTGTAGGTTGGTTTCCAACAAAAGTAGTTACAGTTGGAAAGAAAATATTTGTAGCCAATGGTAAAGGATTTCGCTCTATGGCAAATCCCTATGGCCCCAATCCATTTGGAAACAAGCAAATTGTTTTATTACACGAGGGAGATCCTAACAAACCGGTGGGAGTTCAATATATAGGTGGATTATTTCAGGGCAACCTCAGCATTATAGATCCCCCTTCTTTAAAAACACTCGAAAGTTATAGCGCCGCTGTTTATAAAAATACCCCTTATACAAAAGCAAAAGAACTAAATGTGGCCGGCGAGACGGGAAATCCTATTCCTATGAAAGTAGGAGAAGCGAGTCCTATTAAATATGTGTTTTACATCATTAAAGAAAACCGTACCTATGATCAGGTATTGGGTGATGTAAAAGAAGGGAATGGAGATCCGAGACTGGTATTGTTTGGAGAAAATGTAACCCCCAATCAGCATGCACTAGCTAAAGAATTTGTGTTGCTGGATAATTTTTATGTGGATGGTGAAGTAAGTATGGATGGTCATAATTGGACGATGGGTGCTTATGCTACTGATTTTCTGGAAAAGAATTGGGTAAACAGTTATGGTGGCCGTGGGGGTACTTATGATGGCGAGGGAAAGCGTTCAGTTGCTAATAATAAAGGTGGCTTTATTTGGGATTACTGTAATAGAGCTGGGGTTAGTTACCGAACTTATGGTGAATTTGCAGATAATAATCAACCCAATATCCCAGTTTTAAAAAATCATTTTTGCCCCAATTATTATTATAGTCTATCTATAACGGATACAAGTCGCTTTCAAGTTTGGAAGCGAGATTTTGATTCATTGTTATCATTAAATTCAGTACCTAGGTTTAATAGTGTTCGATTTGGGAATGATCATACCGAGGGATTGCGGAAAGGTAGACCCACTCCGTATGCACATGTTGCCGATAATGATCTGGCAGTTGGGTTGTTTGTAGAGTACCTGAGCAAAAGCAGCATCTGGAAAGAGTCGGTAGTGTTTATTATTGAAGATGATGCACAAAATGGTGCCGACCATGTAGATGCGCATCGCAGCACTGCTTATGTGGCTGGCGGATTTGTGAAGCGTAATTTTGTTGACCATACTCCTTATTCTACCTCATCTATGTTGCGCACCATGGAATTGATTCTAGGTATTCCCCCTATGTCGCAATACGATGCAGCTGCTACCCCTATGTGGCGTTGCTTTTCAACTCAGGCCAACCCCACTTCATTTACTGCTCGCCCTGCCATGGTAAATTTGAAGGAAGTAAATACTGCGATGAATGAGTGGCAGCGTTTATCTGATAAAATGGATTTTGTTAAGGAAGATGCTGTTCCAGATCTGGAATTTAATCGGGTATTGTGGCATGGTTTGAAAGGCGATAATATTCCCTTTCCCGGACCTAAACGCGCTGCTTTTTATAAGCCGGTGAAAAAAGTAGATAAGGACGGTGATTAATCAGCGCTCATTATCTTCCCGAAACGATAACAATTTTGGTAGCGAGCCTGTCGGTATTTTCATCGTCTCTGATTAATACCAGGTAAACGCCGGAAGCAACTTTTTCGCCTTTGTAATTAGTGCCATTCCAAATGGCTTGTCCACCCTGTGAACGGGTTTGATATACCAATGTGCCATTCAGTTCTGTAATTTTTACTATCGCATTTTCTTTCATTCCACGAATGGCAATGGTTCTGCTATAGCCCGGTGGAACTGGATTGGGAAATACCAGTACCTGTTCCGTTGCGGCAGCTGGTTCTGCAGCGGTACTTCTATAACTGCAAATACCCAAATCGGTAAGCACAAATACTTCCCCCGTTTCTGGTTGAATTCCTATTTGCAGCACATTATTAGACAAAAGCGGACTATTGCTCACTGTAAATTGTTGTAGTACCTGTTCGCCGGTTTCAGACAATAGCCATAAACCATTTTGTGTGCCAACCCATTTTCTGTTAGCCCCATCCACCGCCATGCACTGAACATATTCGTCTTTAAAAAGGAAGCCAAAAAAATTACCCTGTTTAACTACCGGTAAGTACGCGGCACAACCCGATGTGCTAAATACTTCGGAAGGGCAGCGAATGATGGCGATACCTTTGTCGGTTCCCACCCAAATAGAGCCTGTGCGGTCTTTTACAATACTTACCACATTATTCGAAGGCAGATTCCCCTGATTGCTTCCCGTTGTATATTTTTTCCATTGATCATCACTGGTAGTTTCAAGCTGAGCATACTTGTAACAGATAAGTCCATTGTTTTTAGGACTCACCATCCATACCTGATCGTTATCATCGCATACCAATGCACCGGAAGCCTGTTCGGTTAAGGGGAAGGGAACATTGAATGCCTGCCATTTGCCATCTGTTTTTCGAACGTGTAAATTAACTAGGGATCCATAGTTGCTCACCCATAGCCGGCCATTCGCATCAAATGCCAGTCCGGAAACCCGATAACTTCCGGGGTCTCCTATCGTTTCTTGTAAACTGCTGTTACCTTTTTTATAGAGGGTGAGTGCCCCAGTATTGGGGAAGTGTACCAGTCCACCGCCAAAACTTCCTGCCCAAACACTTTGATCAGCAGGATCAATGGCTACGGTTATAAAATCCAATACCGAATCTAAAGCAGGCGTATTAAAGTAACTGCGGGAGTTCCATTGATCAGAAAAAAAATAAACACCATTCCGATTGTATTGATAATTCCAGGCATTATTGATGCTTCCGGCAGCCAATACCATCTGTTTGCTATTTCCTGCAATGGCGCCTGTGGCAATACCGGGTGGTCCATTCGGAATAAATCTTTCTAATCCATTATTAAATGCAGCTAATCCTCCAAACTGATCTGCCACCCAAAGGGTATTATCTACCAAGGTAGCATCTCTGGGCAAGGAAATTACGCCTGCCTGACTGGTGGTTTTTTCAATTACTCCGTTTACATTCAATTGCAATACCCTGGCTGCTCCAGAGGTGGAGCGCTGACAAACCATTAATTTTCCTGCCGAGCTGTTCAATCCGGTTATTGACCAATTTGCCTCTTTGTACAAGAGCTTCCAACTGCTGCCTGATTGAATCATCAGGCTGTCGTTTTTTAGCACTACCAGTTGTCCATTCACCGCCAGCACATTTAGTAATGCGCCGCTGGATAATCCATTGGAGACGCTGATGTTTTGCCAATTAGCAAAATTAGAAGGGTTGGCGTTGGTTACTTCTATTTGCTTTAATCCTTCGTCGGTGGCTGCGTAAAAAAAGTTATTGAGTTGTGTAAATCCGCTTACGCCTGTTTGTATCCCATTGTTTCCGATTATCCAGGTATCTTTTATTTCGTATTTACGCAGATTCACAACAATAATGCCCAATCCGGTGCTGAGGTATCCCAGTCCATTAGCGCAGTATAGGTTGCGAATGATTTTGTTGCCGGGGAAATTACTGCGCAGAATATCGCCTATGTTTTTTGCACGACCTTTTACATCTAGCACATCTAGGTTGCTATTTTGATAGGCGATCAATAATTGTTCGGTAGCGGCATCCCAACAAATTCCTGAAACACCCATATCGTGCAGACTGTTTATTTTGCTATAGGTTTCATATTCTTTGTTGGCGTCAATAGCAAAAACATGGGTAGCTGTGGCGGCATAAATTTTATCTCCTTTCACTACCTGTCGGGTATCGGAATAGTTTAGGTGATCGCGCCAATATCCAATAGGCGGTATGGGAGATTGTGCTACTGTTATTTTGCAATAGCCTACTGCTGCCAACAATAAAAATGTAAACTGATTTGCTTTCAGAAGTATGATTTGAGCCTTAAAAGTACAAAGGATTTGGGTTAAACCCGTTTAGCTATCGGGTACAACGAATAATGTTACCGGGTTGGATTTTCTTTTACCGATTTACCAATAGCGATTCTATTGATTACGCCCATTAACAGTATCAGCAGCAAAGCCGCTATAAGGGTAAGGGGAGAAAGCCAAGCTGAAACCCCGATTGTCTTTTTTTGTAGCCAGCCAAATAGTAAATATTGCAGAATCGCTACAAATCCCAGTGCAATCAAAACCATAATAGCATTGGGCGGAAAGAATTTTTTCATCAAAAAGCCAATCATCTGCTGAGGAGATGCTCCCAATTGAATCAACAATCTTATTTCATCTTGTTTGCTAACAATATTGAGTTGTATAAACAAGGAAAGTACCAATGCAGCAAAAACCAGCATCAGCAAGCCTGATAATCCTGAGATGCCGGCAATCCAATTTACGACTTCTCTGTACTTGCTGAACCGTGTTTTTTCTTTATCGGCCTGTAGTTGATTCTTTTCTAAAAACTGATTCAATACAGGGGAAGTAGCGTCTTTGGTTTTAATCAGTATACGCGATGGATTCCGTTTTTCTCCCTGGGCAAACCTTGCATTGCACCACTGCATAAATTCCTGCGGCACCAACATCGATTGAATGCGATCGCTGAATCCGGCAACTTTGCATTTTAATACCACCTCACCTTTGGGTCCCTGAATGCTGATATTGAAAAAAATCATTTTTACAACTTCAGGAGTTAGTTGGGGTAACTGTTGCGCTAAGGCAAACTGAAAATTATAAAGATCAAGATAAAGAGACGGAACAATAATGGGAACATAGTCGTCCTTTTCCTGCCAGGTCCAGTGCTCCGGTATTTCGTCTAGAAAATCGGAAGACACGGTTTCAAAACTTACATCGGTATAAAAAGGGAAACGATCACTGGTACTGCTAAGAGAAGCCTTAAAATATCCGGGTTGCATAATGCCAACAGCCGACACTTCGGGTAGTTTTTTAAGTGCTGCCAATTCTTCCTCGCGTAAACCACCTGCGTTGAGGTTGTTATTGTTGAGTTGCCGGTTAATTACCAGGTACTGTGTGTTGGTTTCTTTATTTTGCTTTCCTTCTAGCAGCTCACTAAAATCTGCCTGCATTTGCACGGCTACCAGTAATAATAGGGCAGCTATTCCTAATCCCAGGGTTCCCATCCAGGCACGCAATCGCCCCTTTCGGCTGTGTAAAATTTTTCCCATCAACAGATGCAGTGCCTGCATAAAATCGATTATAATTGAAAACTTTGGTGATAAGAAAAATGGTTATCAGATTCGAGGTCTAACAAAATTAGTCCGGCTCCTCTTTGAGTAATTACAGTTTGTATGAGTGTTATTGCTTTTTGCTGATTCGTATTATCAAGGTGGCTAAATGGCTCATCCAGTAATAACCAGGTAAAGGGTTGAGCTAGGGCGCGAATGATGGCAGCTCTTTGTTGTTCTCCATAGCTACAAATACCAGCTTGGGTGTTCAGTAGGTCGGCAATTCCCAGCTGTTCGGCCATCCATTCAACGGTGTTTTCACCTATGTGCCGGGGGGCTAAATACGTTTTCAGTTCGATGTTTTCACGGATGGTAAGATGAGGAAATAACCGAAGGTCTTGAAAAACCACCCCCAGCTGTTCCCTCCGCCACACAGCCATTTCTGCAGCGGAGAAATGGGCCAGGTTCTTGTTCTGTACCGAAAGGGTTCCGGAATAATCGGTGCGCAATCCGATTAAAAAATGGGCCAGGGTAGTTTTGCCTCTACCGCTGGCCGCAGTTATTTTAATGCATTCACCGGAGTGAAAAGTTCGGTTATTGCCCCAAATGTCCGAATCAACTGCTAGTTGTTTTTCCTGCAGCGGAATCGGGATAATTTGGTGAAGCCGAATTTGCATGTATTTCGATTGCTAAATAGATTATTTCTTTCTAATAATTTTCCGGAATATGCGTTGCAGATATTTCGGCATTGAATTTTTCATCTTGTTCTCTCACTTCTTTCGCAGTTACGGATAAAAATCGTATGAGGGTAATCAGACTATTGGTATCTGCTTGTTGCATAATTAATTCACCTTGGCTGTGGATAGTTTTTCCATCGAAATTATCTGAATTGAGTACCACTTCTTTACAGGTATTGGCCAGTTGGTAAAGTAATTTGCTATTGAATGTTTTGGTGCTATCGGCAATTAATCCGTGAATGGTTGAGGCGATATTTGCATAGAATACAGTAGAGGAAGCTTTATAGCGATTGAATGGGGCTTCTGAAAAGAAACTATTGGGTTTGCCGATGGATGCCTGATAATTGTTATAGAGAGCCGAATCGCTGGCAATAAAAAGATTTTTGTCATCCCCCAGCACAAAAAAAGATCCTGCTGCATTCGCTGATGCAGTACGATATTGATTTCCCACTTTTTTTAACACGCCGGATTTTACACCTAAGTCCATGAGCTTAGAATAACTTTTGCTATCTCCTACCGGTATGCGCATCAAAATATTAACCAACGGTACGCCAGTTTCGAGAGAGAGTTCATCTCTTTTCATCATTGGATCGGGTTTGGCAAATTTTAAGTCAGATACCACAATCGCTAATTCACCTTTAAATGCTTTGTATAAGTCTTGTATAGAAAGTGAATTCTTTTGTAAAAAATTATCTGCAAAGCTTTCCAGCTCTACTTGTTTTAAAAGACCGCCAATGATTTCCGGATTAAATGAAGCCAGCGACACCAAATTGATATCTTTTGACGGATAATCTTTTACCAAGGAAAAGTTTACAACCGGTCCTGCATATTTGCTTAAAATATTTCCCAACGCCGGATTAACGTAGGTATTAGATTGAACCCGAAGTTTTCCCTTTTCAAAATGCAGGGTGGCAGTGGAATAATTATTTTTTAATAGCTCTTCCAGCTTTGGAGGATTAAAGGGAAGGTTCTTTAACAAATTCAAAGAGCTGTTGCTAGAAGAAAAAATGTAACCGTCGGCTTTTTCCCGAAACATTTGATTGAATACATCTACGGAAGCAAGTGACTGATTTGTTTTTTGTGAAAAAAACAAATCGGTTTCGGCTTTAGATTCTTTTGGGATATCTACAATCAAAGGTTTCTTGAAAATCATCTCTATAGTGTCGAACACCGGAATGGAGGGGTGCGAGTAATGGGTAAGTATACATACTTCTTTGTTCCAGCTTACCTGTAAATCGCCTGTTCCCTGAAGATAGCTATAAGCTTTCTCTCTTTTAATTGCTTTGTCTTTAAACTCTTCTAGCCGCAGGAGGTATTTTTCCAGTTTTGTAACGTCTCCGAGTGTACCTAACATATTTGCAGAGGTAGAGGTACTTTTATCTGAAAAGCTTTGTTGATTTGAGAAAAGAAATATTTTTTCATTCCAGTTGATTCCGGATTCATTCTTGCCTTCCGTAAACATTTTTTTCATTTTTTCTGATGCGCTGTCGTTTCCGAATGCAATGAAAATCAGGGAGTCGGTTGACATGCCCCCTTCTCTTAATTTTTGTTGAAGTGCATTCATATCCAGCGCAAGCACACCGGTAGCATCTTTGGGAATGTAAGCGGCTTCTTTGGGAGATTTGTTAGCGCAGGAAGATAAAAATAGCAAGCAGGCAATCAGTTGCCAATAGAAATTTGATTTTTTCATGTGTGTAAGGATAATTGAATATAAATATAGTGGTTAGCTATGCGTTTTTTGCTTTTTGATGGATATTAGCGAATAATAGCTTGATAAATGGCGTCCTGGATATTGGAACGGACATTAAGTTGGCTAATCAGGTTATTATTTCGGGTGGGCGTTACGCGGTTCGACATAAAAATAAATTGCAGGTTATTTATCGGATCGGCCCAAACGCAGATACCGGTAAAGCCCGTATGACCAAAGGTTTCGGCGGGTGCGCTGATGGAAGGATAGGGGTCTTTGCGAGTGGCATTGTCTTTTTCGGGCTTATCAAAACCCAATCCCCTGCGGCTGTTCGTGCTTCCATAGGCAGTGAATAATTGTATGGTAGATGGCTTCAACAATTGAATGCCATTCAGTGTTCCTCCATTGAGCAACAGTTGGTACAATTGTGCCAGATCGTAGGCGTTACTAAATAAGCCCGCATGGCCTGCCACTCCACCTAATAGGGCAGCGCCCTCGTCATGTACATCTCCCCGTAAAAACTGATGCCTGAAATATTCGTCTTTTTCAGTAGGCACCAGTTGGTTTTCCGGAATTCTATCCGTCGGCTTAAATCCGGTTGTTCTCATTTGAAGAGGAGTGTAAAAATTTTCCTCAAGAAATAAATTGAGGGGTTTACCGGAAACGGCTTCTACTATTTTTCCCAGTAAAATAAAATCGTTGTCGCTGTAAACATATTTTCCTTGTTTGCCCAATGGACTCGCTGCAATCCTTGCCTGAATGGTATCCTGCCAATCATTACGCAGGTACATGTTTTTTGCTACCCGAAAGTTGTGTTCCGCATCCGGGATGGCAGTAAAATAGCCGGGAAGGGGTTGTTTGGTAGCAGAGTCTACCAGTTCTTTGTAAAAGGTAATGAAGGGCACTAATCCTGCTTCATGCAGCAAAACCTGCCGCAGGGTTAAATTGGCTTTATTGGTTCCCCTCATCCAGGGGAGGTAATATCCCAGGGTTTGATCCAACTCTATTTTTCCTGCTTCGTACAATTTCATTACCGAAACTGTTGTGGCAGAAATTTTGGTTACCGATGCCAGATCAAACACATGATCGGTGGTGGTTTTTTCCTGTTGGGTAAAATCGGTATAACCAAAAGCTTTTTCGTATACGATAGCACCATTCTTGGCTACCAATATCACACAACCCGGAAAAGCTTTTTTGTCAATTGCGGCCTGCGCAAGGGTATCAATGCGGGCCAGCTTAGATTCACTCATTCCCACCGAAGCAGCACTGGCAGGGGCAAAATAGGGATGCCAGCTAAGCCCTTTTCCTACAGGGAAACTATCGTTTACAGAAACCGGGAGACGACCTTTTGTACTAATTTTTCCGATCAGCACATCATAGGCAGCTTGTTGCGTTAGGTCGTCATCTTCGAAGCATGCCAGCAAGTTGCGGGGCTTTTGCAAATATTGAATTGCATAGGGATTTCCGAATACCAGCGTAATATGCTGATATTGCTGCAATGCATTCAACAAATACAACGAAGGGGCACTGAGTCCAAACTGATTGGCTGGCCGGCGACTATAATTGTGTAATCCTACAATTATTTTATCATATCCTTTCGATTGTAAGGTAGTCAGCAATTGGTCAACAGCAGCACTATCGGTTTTTTCAATGGTAGTAACCCCACTTTGATCATCCATCAGTTGTTTGCCGATAGCAGATTTGCTGCCAGATAAATATACATCTGCCCGATAATTGTTTTTAAGTGCAGTCGATAGCGTATTTTCTCCAGGTGCGCCAATACTCACATAGGCAATTCGTTGCTGATTGTTTAGTGGGAAAATAACGGGATTGTCTTTTTTCAGCAGGGTGATACTTTCTTCGCTTATTTTTTTCCGAATAGGATTGGTGGCTGCATTCAAATCGTTGATCAGTCCATCATAGGCGATGCTGTCTACCTTATGTAAGCCCAGATTATATTTTACCAAAAGCACTTTTTTTACTTTGGCATTTATCTCATCCCAGGTTAAATCTCCTTTGTCGATGGCTTCATGCACAGCAGCAATGGTGCCGGGTACGTCTCCGGGCAGGCAGAGTAAGTCATTGCCTGCCATGATTGAGCGGAGGGCAGCCTCCCCTTTGGGATAATATTTGGTAACACCCTGCATTTCCAGGGCATCGGTAAATGAAATGCCTTTAAAACCAAGATCGTTTCGCAGTAGTCCGTTGATATGTTGCGGAGAAAGTGAGCTGGGTAAGTGCGCACTGGTATCGATTGCGGGCACTGATAAATGGGCAATCATCACACTGCCAATACCGGCTTTGATTAATTCCCGAAAGGGATATAATTCCAGTTGTTCTAATTGCTCGCGAGTTTTATTAATAACCGGGAGGTCTTTGTGTGAGTCTACCGAAACATCCCCATGCCCCGGAAAATGTTTTACAGTTCCCATCACGCCTTCTCCCTGAATTCCTTTTGTGTAGGCAATCGCCATTCGGGTAACTCGGTATTTATCTTCTCCAAAACTGCGGTCATTTATTACCGGGTTCAGTGGATTGTTGTTGATATCTATTACGGGTGCATAGTTTACCTGAATACCCATCCGTTTGCATTGTTGGCCAACTGCCTTTCCTATATCATAAATCACGCCATCATCAGCGCCAGCCCCCTGCATCAACTGCCGAGGAAAGGGGATTACACTGTCTAGCCGCATACCTAATCCCCACTCTGCATCAATGGTAATCATCAAAGGTGTTTTGGCAATGGATTGATAGAAGTTGGTCAACTTAGCCTGTCGAACCGGTCCTCCCTGAAAAAAGCAGAGTCCACCCACATTATATTTACTAATCAAGTCTGTAACCTGCGCAATATGATCGGCACCCAGGTTGCTATGTGCCCGGATGATCATCAGTTGGGCTATTCGCTCGTCTTTGGAGAGTTTACGGAATTGTTTTTTCACCCATTTTTTCGCTGCCGGAGTTTCGGCATAAAATGATTGGGAAAAGGAAGAAACTGCACAAAATAGCAGTAGGGCGGTTGCGATAGATTTAATAGCGGGCATAAGGGTTGATTCTATCCCACAAGATACAGAATCGCTTTCTTTTCGGGATACCCCCAACAAAAAGCCATCCGCCGAGGCGAATGGCTAAAAAAAGTATAAAAGGGATTAGGCTTCGGCTTCTGCCTCTTCTTCATCAGCAGCAGGTAATACCGGTTCGATATTGTTGTCGCTGATAATTTTAAACCACTTCACCATCTTTTTCAGATCGCTGGCATAAACCCTTCCAAAATCAATCGCTGGGTAAGCTTTTTCAAAATATTGCTTAACGGCTTTATCGTCTTTATCGTTCGGGAGCGCTTCGGCACTTTTTTTCATGGCCATAAACACTTCAGCCAGATTCACATTCTCGTGAGTTGTGTACACTTCAATACTTTCCAGATGCGAAAACTGGTGCTGTCGGCTGCTGATAAATCTGGTTTGCTGATCGAGTAAAGATTTGGCAATGGCCCCATCCGTTTTACTACCAACCAGCTCGAATAAACCGGGTAATCCGGATACAGATATCAATTTAGTATATTCCATAATTACTGTTTAAAGAGGTGCAAAGTAACGGCAAAAAAAGTTAGTCCCGAAATGGATTGCCATTTCGAGGGTATTTTAGCTAAAATCAGCCGATTGGGCGCTTTTAACCTTTATATCCCGGACCTTTTACAAATCTGCCGGGTGATGCGCCTGTAGGACTGCCTTTAGAAAGTACGGCTTTTCCATTTACCCAAACATCCGACACCCCGGTAGCATATTGATGCGGCTGCTGAAAAGTAGCATGGTCTTGAATTGTAGCCGGATCGAACAGCACGATATCGGCAAAATAACCCGTTTTCAGTCTGCCTCTCCGAGGTATTTTCAGGTGTTCTGCCGGCAGGCAGGATAATTTATAGATGGCTTCTTCTAGCGTGCATACTTTTTCTTCCCGCACATATTTGCCTAAAAAACGGGCAAAATTGCCATAGGCTCTGGGGTGGGCACTGGATTTTAGAAATACGCCTTCATTTGTATATGAACCTTCATCGCTTCCAAAACTTACCCAGTGTAACCCGGCTTGCTTGCGTACATTTTCCTCATTCATTAAAAAATAGGCAACTCCCACGCGGGTGCTGTCTTGAATGATTAAATCCATAGCACATTCCTCTATGGGTTGTTTTCTGATGGCGGCTACTTCTGCCAGCGTTTTGCCGGTATATTTTTTCAATGAATCCTGTTTAAAGCTGAGCAGTAAAATATGCTCTCCGCCGCCGGCTCCGGAATAGAGATTTTCCCAATCCATGGGATTGCTGTTCATGGCGGCTTTCATGGCTTTTCGGGTGGCGGGGTCTTTTAGGCGTTCCCGCAGCTTGCCAAATCCGCCATCCTGCAGTGAGGGAGGAAAGCAGGAAGTGAGTCCGGTGGCACCTGCTACATACGTATACATGTCTGCGGCAATGGGCAAACCGGCAGTGCGCGCTTTTTCCAGCAGAGCAATGGCGGTATCCATTTTATTCCAGTTATTTTTTCCAGCAGCTTTCAGGTGATGCAGCTCACCGGTAACCCCTGATTCTTTGCAGATGCGGATAAATTCTTCCAGGGCGGGAATAAACTGGTTGCCTTCGCTGCGAATATGACTGCTGTAACTCCCTCCATAGTTAGCAGCTACTTTGCATAATGCGATGAGTTCATCGGTGGTGGCAAAATTATCAGGAGGATAAATTAGGGCACAGGTAACACCCAGCGCACCTTGTTGCATGGCTTCATCTACCAGTTTTTGCATTTGCTTGAGTTGATCGGGTGAGGGTGCCACTTTGCCTTCTCCCAGCACATGGGTACGAATGGTGCCGGCACCAACATAGGAGGCTATATTGGGTGAGATCCCTTTCTTTTCTAGTTGTTGCATGTATTCACCCAGTGTGTTCCAGTTTACCGGATACTTAATATCACCTTGCCCTTCTTGCAGTTGTTTTTTCATTTGCTCATTCAAAGGGCCAAAGCTCATCTCGCAAAACACTTCCAGGGTTACTCCCTGACGGATATCACTTTGGCCGCGGCCATCGGCAAATAAGGATTCTTCTGAGTGCCCCATCATATTAATAAAACCGGGCGCAACGGCTTTTCCATTGGCATTAACCACTTCACGGGCGGTGGCTTTAGACAAATCGCCTATCGCGGCAATCGTATCGTTCAAAATCCCTATATCGGCTACTATCGGCTTCCCACCGCTGCCGTCGTAAATCATTCCCTGCGAAATAATGGTGTCGAATGTTGGTTTGGTTTGGCAGGCTATGGTACAGGCAGCTAGAACAGCAAACAACAATGTGCGGAGATTCGATTGCATGGGATTAGATTTAGTGAATGGGGCGGTGGATTTGCGTTACGAAAGTTATCGAATTCTCAGAAAATTATAGCAATTTTATGTTACACCCATTTACTTATTATGAAGTACACTTTATGGATACTCGCCGTTTTTAGTTCCACCATGCTTCTTGCGCAAACACCGGAAGAAAAGCTCCAGGCTGCCGGATATACTTTATCTAATGTAAGCCCACCCGTTGCGAATTATGTGAATGTAGTGCGCAGCGGCAACCTGCTTTTTTTGGCGGGAAAGGGCCCCACACAAGCGGATGGAAAGTACGTAACCGGCAAGCTGGGTAAGGATCTTACCATTGAGCAGGGCTATGCAGCCGCCCGACTAACCGCATTGGCACAGTTGTCGGTATTGAAAGATTATCTCGGCAATTTGAGTCGGGTGAAAAGAGTGGTAAAAGTGCTGGGACTGGTGAATGGCACGGAAGATTTTACTGATCAGCCAAAAGTAATCAACGGATTTTCCGATATGATGGTGCTGGTATTTGGCGATAAGGGAAAACATGCCCGCTCGGCAATTGGAGTTGCTTCACTGCCTTTTGGTATGGCTGTAGAAGTAGAGCTGATTGTTGAAGTGGAGAATGATTAACCGGGATTGTTTTCGTTCAATACATTTTGTAAACGTTCCTGCAGGGTAGCATAATCGGTATAACCCCGAGCAATCAGTGTAAAGGAAACCTCACTGTTTTGCACAAAAACGCAGGGGTATCCGGTAACCTGCAGTTGGCGACAATTTTCAAATTCATCGTGGGCCAGTTGTTTGTATGCTTCATCGTGTATGCGCGTGTAAAAATATTCTTCCGACAAACTATATTTCTCTAATAGATGGCGATAGGCTTCATCATCTGTTAAGTCACGACCTTCCCAATACAGGGCATACTGTAAATCGGCAGCAAATGCTACCTGTTTATCGGGATAAATTTCTTTGAAGATGCACAAGGCAATGGCCGGCTTTTCGGAGTTCGGATACCAATCGCTCAAATCGGGATTTTCAATATGCCATAAATAGTCGGCTCCAAATTCTATGCCCGAAAGGGCTTCAACTTTTGGGTAGGCCTGGCGAATATAATCGGCGGTTACTTTAAGGGGCACCGGTTTTTCGGGTAAAATCATGCCTCCGGAAAACACTTCTATGGGAATTTCGGGGTAGTCGCTGGCCAGCTGCTGCATTACTTTGCTAAATGCATAGCACCATCCACAATAAGCATCATAGCAATAAATTAGTGAAGCAGCCATGCTGTAAAGGTAATTCAGCCAATCGAGCTTGCCTCCCCGATGATGATAAATCTTTAATATCTTTGCTGTGTAATTACTTATTGAAATTAAAATAACTATTCATGCCCGGGTACGAACTTTTTGGCGCAGAGGAAAGAAAAGAACTGAATGATGTATTGGAAACCGGTATCCTGATGCGATATGGGTTTGATGGCCCCAGAAAAGGAATCTGGAAGGCCAAGGAATTGGAAAGTGCTATTCAGGAAACTTTTGGTTGTAAGTATGCCCAATTAACATCCAGCGGAACGGGCGCGTTAACTACTGCTTTGGCTGCAATGGGCGTGGGAGTTGGGGACGAGGTAATTATGCCCACATTCACTTTTGTAGCCAGCTTTGAAGCGGTATTAAGTGTGGGTGCCATTCCAGTATTGGTAGATGTTGATGATACCTTAACGCTTAGTCCTGCCGCCGTAAAAGCCGCCATAACTCCCCGCACGCGTTGCATTATGCCGGTGCATATGTGTGGCAGCATGGCCGATTTGGATGCCTTACTGGCAATTGCCCGCGAAAACGGGATACTATTGCTGGAAGATGCTTGCCAAAGTATTGGTGGAACCTACAAGGGCAAGGCATTGGGCACTATAGGGGATGCTGGTACTTTCTCTTTTGATTTTGTAAAAATGATTACCTGCGCAGAAGGTGGGGTGGTAATGACGAATGATGCATCCATCTATACAAAGGCGGATGGATATACCGATCATGGGCATGATCACCTGGGGGTTGACCGGGGAGCGGATCTGCATCCCTTTATTGGATATAATTACCGGATTAGCGAGTTGCATGCGGCGGTTGGATTGGCACAAATCAGAAAGCTGCCTAATTTCTTGGCCATCCAAAAGCAAAATAATGCCTTATTAAAAGCACATCTGGAAGCGATACCCGAAGTACAATTCCGTCGGGTGCCCGATGGTGGGGAGGATAGCTGTAGTTTTATTAGCTGGTTTTTACCCACAGCCGAACATACGCAGGCTGCCGTGGAGGAAATGCGCAATCAAGGCATTTTGGCCGGCAATTTTTATTGGTATAATAATAACTGGCACTATATCCGCAAATGGGATCATCTGAAGCAAGCTGGGGCCCTGCATAGGCTGTCTCCCGACCAAACCAATGCCTTGCAGCAGCTAAGCAGTTCAGATTTTTCGGTAAGTGATGCATTGATGAGTCGTTGTGTTTCTACTGCGGTTTCATTGGCCTGGACGCCCGAGCAGATAAAGGAAAAAGGAGAAAAAATGGCGGCTGCTATTAGAAAAGTGCTGTAATAGTTTTTCAGTATGATAAGATTTGAACTCCCTGCTTTTGAGCTTTCTAAAAAAAAGAAACGTTTGCGTTTGTTGCTCTTTTTGTTTGGGATTTGCCTACTGATTTGTACTATATTTTTCAGTTCTAGAGGGTTCCTACGGGAAAATTTTACTTTTATTTTCTTTGGGGGCTATTTCGTTATAAACTATTTATTAGGGTACTTGCAGTTAAAACATAAAAAGCAAATGCCCTTTGTTGAGATAGATGATCAGCAAATCAGGTGGAATAACTATGAAGCTGAAAATAATAAAGATATATCAAGCACCCCTGTTATTTTGAATTGGTCGGCAATCAAGTGGGTCAAGTTACTGCACAATAATAAATTGGTGTTTTTTGAAGCGAGCAGTTTTGATAGCCAACTATGGTTACATCATTATCCTGCAGAGGAGCAGCAAATAATAATCGATACCGTTAAAGCTTATGCGGAACGTTTCTCACTCCGCTGGGTAGAGGAACAAAAGGAAGCGGCAATCGCATAGGTTGGTTTTTTCCTTCGAGGGTATTTACATAGTCTACGCTTCCCAATCGGAATTTCATAGGAACCCCGGTTTTTTTCTCCAACTCCCATTCTCTTTTGCAGAAAAAGGCGAGTTCTTTGCTATAGGTATCCGAGGCTACTAATCGTATAGGCAGATATAAAACGGAATCTCTTAATCGTATCGGGTTAACGGCAGTAGGCATTTGCATCTGACCTTGTGCAAAGCCAACATATAATAATAATACCGCGAATAAAGAAATGTGTTTCATGGAGCGGTTCATAGATTTGTATGTAAATTTACACTATTATTTTCGCATGTAAGCGATGCAGGGTAGTGATTTTGCCATCCTGATAGTTATTACAGAAAACAGCGCACCAACCGATGTCACTCAGTCAATCTTTTCAACAAAAGCTACTGCAAAAGTTGTCGCCCCAGCAGATTCAGTTGATGAAACTGCTGCAGGTGCCTGCGGCTAATTTGGAGGAGCGCATTAAGGAAGAGTTAGAAGAGAATCCTGCGCTGGAAATGGAATCGGAGAGTGCGGAGGATGAATATGAGTTATCCGAAACCTCCGAGATGGAGGGAGATAGTTCGGAGGAGGAGGAATACGGGTCTGAAGAATTAGACGCACCTGATGTGAGTGAATTTCTGGTGGATGATGATGGAGAGATTGCAGACTATAAAATGAAGGATGACAATTATCCTGAAATGAGCGACGAAAAAGTGATTCCGATGCGAGCGGAAGTTAGTTTTCAAGATCATTTATTAAATCAGTTGGGTATGCTGGAACTAGATCAGCGTAACCGAACTATTGCTGAACAAATTATTGGTAGTTTAGATGATGATGGATACCTCCGTTCCGAAATCAGCTCTCTCGTAGATGATATGGCTTTTAGGCAGGGAATAGAGGTTTCTGAAAAAGAGGTAATGGACTTGTTGGCCCAAATTCAACAATTTGATCCCCCCGGCATTGCCGCCCGCAGTTTGCAGGAATGTTTGTTGTTGCAGCTTACCCGAAAAGAATCGGAAGGAGAAAGTGTTCGCCAGGCCATTCAAATGCTCACCAAATATTTTGATGAGTTTACCAAAAAACACTACGAGAAAATTCAGCGCAGCTTGAATCTGAAAGATGAGCAGCTGAAAGAAATTATTGCACAAATTATTCGCCTGAACCCTAAGCCCGGTGGATTGTTTTCGGAGAGTAGTCAGGCAGAGAACTTTATTATTCCTGATTTTTATGTAATCAATAATAATGGGAAGCTGGAGTTAACGCTCAATTCACGCAATGCGCCCCCACTCAGAATCAGTGAGGGATACCGAGATATGATGAAAGAATATGAGCGGGGTAGTAAAACGGATAAGCGCCAAAAAGAAGCGGTAACATTTATTCGTCAAAAAATCGATTCGGCCAAATGGTTTATTGATATGATTCGGCAGCGGCAAGAAACATTGCTCAATACGATGGGAGCCATTTTGCAACATCAGGAGGCTTTTCTGCTTACTGGTGACGAAACTGCATTGCGCCCCATGATATTGAAAGATATTGCTGAGTTAACCGGACTGGATATTTCAACGGTAAGTCGGGTTGCGAATAGTAAATTTGTGCAAACAGAGTTTGGTAATTTTCGGTTGAAATATTTTTTCAGTGAATCGTTGAGTACGGAAAGTGGGGAGGAAGTAAGTACCCGGGAAGTGAAAAAAATTCTCAGCGACCTGATAGAAGCAGAAGACAAGCATAAGCCGCTGAGCGACGATTTATTAACGGAAATGTTGCAGGAGAAGGGATATAATATTGCCAGAAGAACCGTTGCCAAATATCGCGAACAATTAAATATTCCGGTAGCGCGACTAAGAAAAGAATTATAATATGGATGAAACTGCTAGTTCTGAAAATGCCACGCTTGAAAGTCAATCTACTCCTCCGAAATTTTCAGATCGGCTGAAGTGGATATTTGGTCAAGTAGTATCCATTATTTTTCATCCGCTTTTTATACCTACCTATATATTTTGTTTGCTCATGGAAGCAATTCCTTATGAGTTTTCAGGTATTTCTCAGTGGCAGTTGACATTGCGATTTTTTTCATGCTTTTGGTGGACGGCATTTTTGCCGGCTTTTGCAATTTTTCTGCTTTGGCGATTAGAATTTATAAATAGTGTTCTTTTAAAAACCCAAAAAGAGCGGATTGTTCCCTTTATTATTGTAATGTTTTTTTATTGGTGGATGTATTATCTGAGTCGAAACTTTACCGATCAGCCGCTTGTGTTACGGTTTTTTTATATGGGAATTTTTTTATCAACCGTTGTTGGTCTAATTTTGAATAGTTTCTTAAAAATCAGTTTACATGGGATGGCAGCTGGTGGGGCAGTTACAGCAATCGGATTGTTTTCGTGGTATTATGCAATTCCGCTTTGGATTTATTTAATACCAGCGGTTTTGCTGGCGGGGTTAATTGCCACTGCGCGTATGCTGGTTAGCGACCACAGTACCCGAGAGATATACCTGGGATTATTTATGGGAGCTGCGTGTCAATGTCTGGCCTATGTATTTGTAGCTTAATTACTTGCTATCCACAAATTCGTGGATGTAAATTTTCACCAATAGAATGAAGAGGGCGATTACAATGGGGCCAAAAATTAGTCCGATAAAGCCAAACAATTTTACGCCCAAAATCACTCCAAAAGTAGTTATGAGCGGATGGGTATCCCCCAATTTTTTCTGAATGCTTATTCGGAAAATGCTATCAAGCACACTCATTATCGCGGCTCCATATAACAGCATAATTATGCCGCGGGTAGCGTCGCCTTCCGCAAAAAATAGTAGGGCAACAGGCACCCAAGCCAATGCAGAGCCTACCATCGGAATCATAGAGGTGATGCAGGTAATAACTATCCAGAATCCAACATCTTTTACCCCCAAAAAATAATATCCAATACCTCCAATTAAACCCTGAAACAAGGCAGTTGCCGGTATTCCAAGGGCATTGGCAAAAACCAAGGTATTCAGCTCTTTACCCAGCCGTTGGGTATTTTCGTGTTGAAGAGGTACGTGGTGTATGCACCAGTTTTGAATGGCTTTGTTGTTAGACAATAAAAAAAATAGAATAAATAACATCATCACCATCGTTAAAAGGGAATCTACGGTTGCTCCAACCACTTTTGGAAGTATACCGGCAAATAATAATCCGATTTTTTCTATATTTTGATCGCTGATCAAAGTAATATGAAATTGCTGTTCAGCCTGGTTAATTAAGGCTGATAATCCTGCCTTCACATTGCCGGAATGTTGAATGGCATAACCCACCTTATTGTATACAATATTAAATGCCATGCTAAGGGGAACCAGAACTACAATAATTGTAAAAAACAAAAGTGCGGTTGCTGCGAGGCTAGGTGACCATTTTTTTCGATCTGTGAGCCAGTTCATGGGCTTAGAAAGCAACACATGAAAGGTTAAGGCTCCTAAAAAGGCCGGAATAAATGCGTTGAGTTCCCCAAGCAGGAAAATTCCTAGGAAAATCAATAAAATATAAAAACTGATTTGACGGATAGTTACGAGTGAGGTATTCGGCATAGCCATTCTTTTAGGGAAAATACTAAATATATCAGATTCCATCCCCCCACTCCCGATTTTATTCTTTTCTTTGCCACTAGAAAATTACTTTATGTGGTATAGCATTGGCAGGTTCATCCTACAATATCGGCTCAGCTTATTATTGCTACTTGCCGTTGTTACCGTTTTCATGGGCTGGAAAGCTTCTCAGGTGCAGCTGAGCTACGATTTTACCCGGGCCTTGCCAACAGACAATCAGAAGTATAAAGAATACCAGCAGTTTTTGCGAACTTTTGGTGCGGATGCAAATACCGTAGTGGTAGGCATACAAACTGATAAGATGTATGAGCCGGCATTTTTTAATGCGGTGAGTGAATTGCATCAGCAACTTAAAAAAATTAATGCAGTAACAGGGGTATTGTCTATACCCGAGGTAGTGGGTTTGAGAAATGATTCAGCATCTGGCAAACTGGTTTCTGAAAAACTTTTCCATCCACCGTATAATAGTCAACCCGCTTTAGATAGCAGCCGACAGATTTTTGAAACACTTCCTTTTTATCGGTCTTTCCTATACAATCCGCAAACCGGTAGTTATTTGATGGGAATTAATGTGAACAAAGACACGATGAACAGCAAGTCGCGTACTCGTTTAATGAATGATATTTCACGCGAATTGGCCAACTTCGAAAAAGCAACCGGCACATCGCTGTATGTGAGCGGACTCCCCTATATCCGCACAATTGTGGGCAATAAGATTAAAGCGGAAATGAACTGGTTTTTAATCGGATCGTTGGTGCTTTCGGTGATAACCTTGTTTTTATTTTTCTGGTCATTCAGCACAACGCTCATGAGTTTACTAGTAGTAGGGATGGGGGTAATCTGGAGTTTAGGCACTATTGTTTTGTTTGGATATAAAATTACCCTGCTCACTGCTTTAATACCGCCATTGGTTGTGGTAATTGGTATTCCAAATTGTATTTATTTTTTAAATAAGTATCATACTGCTTATCTGGAAACTGGGGAAAAAGAAAAGGCCTTGATTACTATGGTAGGAAGGATGGGTATTGTAACCTTGTTCTGTAATATCGCTGCAGCTATTGGATTTGCTGTATTTGCACTAACTCGCAGCGACTTGTTAAAGGAGTTTGGAGCGGTTGCTGGTATCAACATCATGGCTTTATTTCTGATCTCATTGATTTTTATACCCGCAGTATTAAGTTATTTGCCACCACCAAAAGACAAGCATGTTCGGTATCTCGAAAATCGGTGGCTGAAACAGTTTTTGGTAAACATAGAGCGATGGGCTTTTAATCATGCCCGCTGGATATATGCCATTACCTTGATTGTATTAGTTTTTTCAGTAATGGGCATTTTTCGAATCAAGAGTGAAGGGTATATAGTAGATGACTTACCGCGCAGCAATAAAATTTATACCGACTTAAAATGGTTTGAAAAAAACTTTAGAGGGGTGATGCCTTTGGAAATTGTGGTAGATGCTAAAAAGAAAAAAGGGGTAATGCGCATGAAAACTATTCAGAAAATGGACGAGTTATCTGCGTTTATTGCTGAAGATTCTGTTACTGCCCGGCCACTATCTTTTGTGGAGGGACTCAAGTTTGCTCGTCAAGCGTATTTTGATGGGGATAGCAATAGTTATAGTATTCCTTCGGAAACTGATTTGGCATTTATGGCTCCCTATCTGCAATCTTCTGGAAATGGGTCAGCTTCTTCTGGCACGAAGGGAATGTCGGGACTGCTGAATAACTTTGTTGATAGCAACTGGCAAATGGCACGGATTAGCGTGAATATGAAAGATATTGGCAGTGCAAGGTTGCCCGAACTACTGAATAAATTTCAGGGAAAGTCAAATGAAATTTTCGACACGGCTTCTTACAAAGTAACTTTTACGGGCAGTAGTGTAAGCTTTTTAGAGGGATCGGGATTTATCATTCGTGGACTGAAAGAAAGTATTGCCTGGGCCTTTTTGCTGATATCGCTGTGTATGCTGTATCTATTCCGCTCTTTTAGGATATTAATTTGTTCCTTGATACCTAATCTGGTGCCCCTGGTGATAACAGCCGGTGTTATGGGCTGGACGGGCATTGCCCTAAAACCTTCAACCGTATTGGTGTTTAGTGTTGCCTTGGGTATTGCCATTGATGTAACCATACGATTTTTGATCAATTATAAGCAAGAGCTGAGCTATCATCAACATGATGTGGCTGCTACGCTGGTGCAAACCATCCGGCATACTGGTATTAGTATTTTATATACTTCGCTGGTGCTGATTGCGGGCTTTATCATTTTCTGCTGGAGCGATTTTGGGGGAACTCAAGCACTGGGATGGCTTACATCACTAACTTTAGTTGTGGGCACACTTACCAACCTGATATTATTACCGGTTTTGATACTCAGCATTGCTCCGGGCGAGAAGAAGAAATAATTGATTGACTTATTTCAACACCTCAGCTAATTTTTTGTCGAGCGCATCACCTCGTAAGTCTGAAGCAATAATCTTTCCTTCTGGATTAACCAGTACGTTAAAGGGGATACCTGTTATTTGGTAGAGCGGAACCACTTTGCTTTCCCACTGCTTCAGGTCGCTCACATGCGTCCAGGTAAGTTGATCGTCTTTAATGGCCTGCAACCAGTTTTCTTTTTCAGCATCCAATGAAACACCTAAAACAGTAAAATTTTTAGCGCTATATTTTTTAAATGCGGCTACTACATTGGGATTTTCTTGTCTGCAAGGCCCGCACCAGCTAGCCCAGAAATCTACCAGCACATATTTGCCCCGGAAGCTTTTCAATGAAATTATTTCACCCGCCGTATTGGGCAAAGAAAAGTCTGGCGCTTCTTTGTTAATCATCGATCCTTCACTAGCCGGGGCAGGCGTAGGTTCAGTTAGCATTGTTTTAATTCTTTGCAATCCGCTGTGTTCTGGAAATTTTTGTAAAGATGCATTGGCCAGGCTTACAATCTCTTCACGCTTCATGGTTCGGGTAGCAATCCCCATCGCATAAAAACGTGCGGCAGGGCTAGCAGACTCCCTAACAAAATTACTCACCAGTGAATTGATGTCACTGATTCGGCGGTCTCTTTCTTGCTTACAAGGAAGCGAAACGCTGTCTGGAACATTTTTTTGTTGTAAAGAGTCGAGCATCATAAAACAAACCGCTAGAGCAGAATCCTGTCGGCGATAATTTTCAAATAATTCATGTAGTTGAAAACTGGCTGGAGAGCCCTCTACCTGATAGTGTGTATAGTCTTTCATATCAACCAACAACTTGATATTTTTCTGATCGTTGATTACAACCACATCCATACCCATGTCTGTGGTAATCCGGTAAAGGCTTTCTTCTTTGCCTACCCCTCTTAATATAAAGTTGCCTTGCTTGTCGAGGGTAACGGAGTCAACGGTGATTGGCTGGCGACCACCAAAAGGTAATTCCTGCAAAAATATTTTTAGCTGACCTGCATTTTTAAATTGTCCGCTCACAGTAAATGCACCATATTTTTTTTCACTACAGGATACAGCCAGTAAGCATGCGATAAAAATCAAAAATTTTGTTTTCATGTTCTATTTTTTAAGGTAGGGGTGTTTAGGGTTGATTGAGTTTTTCTTGCAGCAGTTGAGTAACTTTTTGGGGATCGGCTTTTCCTCCACTGATTTTTTTTATTTCGCCTATAAATAGTCCCAGCAGTCCTTTTTTGCCTTTTCGGTACTCCTGCACCTTGTCTGGCATTTTATTCATCACTTCCTGAATCCATTCTGCGAGCAGACTTTCATTTGCCGTTTGCAATATATTGAGTGTTTCGGCTAATTCGCGGGGAGATTTTTTCTCTTTTATCAATGCCGGTAGTAATCGGCTTACAGCGGTTGAAAAACTCAGTTCGCCCGATTCAATCATATCAATCATTTGAGCGAGGTTAGCAGGTGAAACCGGCACTTGTGAAAAGTTGAGTTGATGGTCGTTGAGCCACTGACGCAGTGGACCAAGGATCCAATTAGCAATTGATTTTTTATTGCTAGTGTATAAACTTACCTCTTCAAAATATTGTGCGGTGTGCAGGTCGTCACTCAGTTGTTGTGCATCATATTCGGTTAACTCCTCCATTTGCAGCAACCTTTGGTGTAAGGCATTGGGTAATTCGGGCAGTGAGGCTTTATAGGATTCAAGCGCTTCAGCAGAAATTACAAAGGGAGCCAGGTCGGGGTCGGGGAAATATCGGTAATCATTGGCTTCTTCCTTATCGCGTAAGGCAAAAGTGGTATCGTTGTCGGCATCAAAACTGCGGGTTTGCTGAATGATGGGTTGCCCTTGCAACAAAAGTGCCGTTATTCGACTGATTTCGTATTCAATCGCTTTTTTAATGTGCCGGATGGAGTTCAGGTTTTTCACTTCAACTTTAGTTCCTAAAGTTTGAGAGCCGGCGGGGCGGAGGGAAATATTTGCATCACAGCGTAGGCTACCTTCTTCCATATTTCCATCAGATACCCCTAGCCATCTTACGAGCTTTCTGATTTCAGCCACAAACTGTCCGGCTTCTTCGGCAGAATACATATCGGGTTCGGTTACTATTTCTACCAGTGGAGTTCCTGCTCGGTTGAGGTCGATAAAGGTTTTGGTAGGATGTTGATCGTGTAAACTTTTGCCGGCATCCTCTTCTAAATGAATTCGGTTTAGGCGAACGGCTCTGCTGCCAGCAGTTGTGGTGATGCGAACGTTACCTCCCTTGCAGATAGGACTGGTATGTTGGGATATTTGATATCCTTTGGGCAGGTCGGGATAGAAATAATTTTTACGGGCGAAATAGTTATTTTGTTCAATGTCACATTCACAGGCTAGTCCCAGTTTTACTGCTAATTCAACCGCTTTTTTATTGGTTCTTGGTAATGTACCCGGATGCGCGAGAGAAATGGCACTTACGCGTGTATTGGCTTCACCACCAAACAAGTTACTGTCTCCACAGAATAATTTACTCTGTGTAGCTAACTGGGCGTGAATTTCAAGACCAATTACCACTTCATATATAGGAGTATCCTGCATCTCGAACAAAAATAGCCAACCTTGGTCACTAACTCACTTCTCGGAAGACAAATATCAGAGAGAAAGTATTTTTTCTTTGTCTTCTTTCGAGATGGTTATTAATCCGGCAGGCTCTAATCTGCGGAACAGTTCCTTCCAGTTCTTGTCTCGCACAAATATTTTCTTCAACATTGGTAAAGCCTTGTTGAGTTGTTTGTTATTTGCCAAGGTAACTGCAGTCCAGAACTGCATTTCCAGATTATCGGGAAATAAGCGCATGGCGGCATTGTATTCGTTCATAGCCTCCGTAATGTCTTTCTTTTCATTCGCTAGGTTGAGGTTATTCATTTTTTCATAGGCCAGGTCGCCGCTATTCATGTGATCGTATGCCAGCTGCATGTTGTACAAACGTCGAAGTTCTTCTAGGGGTTGGGGTGAGTCGTCTACCCGGAGGTCAATCAGGGTCCTTTCCCAGGGGGTTGTATATCTACCCGGAACAACCAGAATAGCTGCTGCCTGCATGCCTCTGATGTCTCCGCCAGCTGCCTGTCCTGCTTCCAATGCCAGCAGAATTCGTTCTACAAAAGGTTTATTAGTGCTCATTTCAAAGGCTTTTTTCATGTATTCACATACAGAATCACCCAGCATCATATTGCTTTGTACGCTAAAGTTTTTCCCTTTGATGTGCTTGGCTACCTGAATACATTTTGAGCCGGTATGGGTAGCCACGTTCCCTTTGGTATCTAAAATGGCTACCTGGCGCATTTCCCGGGAGCTATCTATTTTTAGCAGACTGTCTAAAACTTGTTGGGGGGTAAATCCTCTTTTTAACAAGCCCAATGCTTTTGGACCGTAAGATTTATTTACAAAAGATTGGGTGGCTACAACGCCTACACCTGCTTCAACCCAAGGAACCAAGGTGCCTACGCCAAACCAGTGACTTTGAACAGCCACTGCCATATCACCTGTTTTTTCATCCCTTGCTACAATGGAAAAAGTATGTGCCAGGGGTTCTTTTTTGGAATATACCTGTGCAATGGAACTGGTAGGGATGGAGCAAATAATCAATAACAGGGATAGCAGAAATTTCATAGTGGGGGGTTAAACATTTCCGGAAAAGGGAATGGGTTACTATTAGAAACGCAATCGAGCCTAATTCATTGTATCAACCCCATCAAAAAGGCACACCTATTGGGTGTGCCTTTCGGAATTGTTAAGTATTGTGAATTACAATTCGGCTGTTTTCAGCTTTTTAGGAAATACAATCTCTGTACTACTCTTTTTGTTTCCTCGCTCGTATTCAATTTTCCATTTATCTCCCTCTTTGGTATCGTTCAGCATTCTGCGCAGGTCGTTAATGTCGGTTAGTGCGGTGCCATTCACAGAAAGTATTACATCGTCTTTTTTAATACCGGCTAGTGCAGCTGGACTATTCTCTGTTACGGAAGTAATTTTTACGCCCTTGCTGTTTTCCATATCCTGAATACCCACACCCAGTTGAAGTTTTCGGGGTTTGGGCGCCCATTCGTTCCTTTCGGGAGGGAGCATTTTAAACATATCGTCCATATTGAACACCATTGTGTCTATAAATTGAAAGTTGCGGTTTGCTGCTCTATTATTTGTAGCAAGGATTGCTGTGGTATTTTCTGTTTGCTGGTTGCGTAGGTAAGTGATGGTTATTTTGTTTTCCGGCATGTATTTGCCTACTTCCTGTGTTAATTCCTCGGCACTGTTAATGGCTACTCCATTGATTGCGGTAATAATGTCATCGGCTTTGAGACCTGCTTTTTCTGCGGGAGTGCCCTTCATAATTTCTTTAATAATGGCTCCTTTTTCATTTTTTTCAGTTAATACGCCCAACAAAGCTTTGTTTTCATTTAAGCTACCGGGCTGCCGCATCATATCATTTGGGTTGAACCCTTTTAGCTGCTTTCTAAATTTTTCGGGTACGCCATTTTGTAAGTCATCCATATCAATTACCAAATCATCTCCTTGAACTATAGTGCTATCTCCATTTCGGATGATGATCATTTTTTTTACTTTTCCCTTTGGTGGGAAGGGAGGTGCCGGAGGGGTAGGCTGAGCAAATGCAGAGATGGCTATCAGCCATGTGAGCGCAGTAGCAAGCGTAATCTTGGTAATCATGTTGAATAATTTTAATGTACGAAATATTTTGTACTTCAAAGCTAATAATACTCAAAGTACGAAACTCTTCGGAAATGTTAAAAATTATTGAAGATTAGTTCAACAGGGCCCGGATGCTATCAATTACCTGCTGGAGGTTTGATGAGTTTTGTCCGCCAGCAGTAGCCAGCGTTTTTGCCCCACCGCCCCCACCTTTTATAAGGGGAGCAACGGTTTGCTTTATCATTTGACCGGCATCCAACTGTTTTTCAGCAGCGGTTTGTTCGTCTATTAATATTGCCACCTGTGCTTTACCTTCTATATTGGCAGAAAGTACAACCAGGTATCGGGTGAGGTGATTTTTAAGCTGGAAGCAAATTTGCTTAAGGGCATCGGCTTGTGAAACTTCCACTATTGCACCAATAAATTGAATTTCGCCCACTTGGCTTGCCTGCTGAATCAGTTCCGGAACGAGTTGGTTCAACTGTTTTGTTTCCAGGCTTTCGATTTTCTTTTTCAGTTCGGCATTCTCATGTAAAACTTGCTGAAGTGCGCGGGTAATTTCTGCGGGATTTTTGAGTGCCTGTTTCAGTTCGCTGAGGGTAGCCGATTCTTGAAACATAAGTTGCAGGGCGGCTTCTCCGCTCACGGCTTCTATTCTTTTCACGCCGGCCGCAACGGCTGTTTCGTGTTGTATTTTCACAAAGCCAAGTTCACCTGTTCTGCTCACATGTGTGCCGCCACATAATTCTACCGAGTAATGTGGATCTATGGTTACTACCCTTACTCTTTCTCCATATTTTTCTCCGAACAGAGCCATTGCCCCTTTTGCCAGGGCATTTTCTTTTTCCATTTCCTCTATCTGTACCGGAATATTTTTTCTGATTTTTTCATTCACCATCTTTTCTATTGCATGCAATTCTTCCTCAGTCATTTTACTGAAATGGGAGAAATCGAAACGGAGCTGGTGTTCGTTCACCAAACTTCCCTTTTGCGCTACATGGGTACCCAGCACATTTCTAAGCGCCGCGTGCAACAGGTGGGTAGCACTGTGGTGTATGGTGGTTGATTGTCGTGTAGAGGCATCTACGGTGGCCAAAACTTCTGCGCCGGGATGGGAAGGCAGTTGGGTAGTAACGTGGATAATCAGGTTATTTTCTTTTTTCGTATCAATTACCTGGATATGCTCATCCCCAAACTGTAAGCTGCCCCGATCGCCAACTTGCCCGCCACTTTCCGCATAAAAAGGAGTAGCTTCTAATACCAATTGATAAGATTCTTTTCCTTTCGCTTTTACCTTTCGGTACCTGACTAAACGGGTAGTAAGTGAAAGTGAATCGTATCCAACAAAGGCGGTGGCTGCATCTTCATGAAGAATGATCCAATCTTCGGTATCTAACGTTGTAGCAGCGCGACTCCTATTTTTTTGTTGCTGAAGATATTTGTCATATTCTATTTCATCAAACCATACGCCGGATTCCGCGGCAATCAGGCGCGTTAAGTCTGGAGGAAATCCAAACGTATCAAACAATTCAAAAACAGCTTTAGCAGGAATCTGTGTTTCATACGTTTCAAGCATATCATCCGTTCTTTTCAATCCCTTTGCTAGGGTTTTTAAGAAGGCTTCTTCCTCTTCCCGAATTACTCTGGCCACAAAATCTTGTTGTTGAATTAATTCAGGAAATACTTCTTCAAATTGAGCAGACAGTAATGGGATGAGTTGGTATAAAAGGGGCTGACGATACTCTAAGTAAGAATAGTAGTACCGCACTGCTCTGCGAAGAATTCTTCTGATTACATAGCCAGCGCCGGTATTGGAAGGCAATTGACCATCCGCAATGGTAAAAGCGATTGCGCGGATATGGTCGGATAAAACCCGAAATGCCACAGCCTGTTTACTATCGCCGGCATCATAGGTTTTTTGGGTAATCTGTTCAACGGCAGCAATGGTTCCAGAGAATATATCGGTGTCGTAATTGCTTTGTTTCCCCTGAATCACCCGAACCAGTCGTTCAAATCCCATACCGGTATCCACGTGTCGGGTAGGTAGCGCCTGGAGGGTTCCATCCTTTAACCGGTTGTATTGGATAAATACATTGTTCCATATTTCAATTACCTGCGGATGGTCTTTGTTTACCAGATCTTTTCCTGGAATGTTTTTTCTTTCTTCTTCTGAGCGGCAATCAACATGAATTTCTGAGCAGGGTCCGCAGGGACCGGCATCTCCCATTTCCCAGAAATTATCTTTTTTATTTCCAAACAGAATTCTTTCTTCCGGCACTAGCTTTTTCCATTCTTCCAGTGCGATGGTGGAGGCGGGGATACCTTCGGATGCATCTCCCTCAAAAACCGTAACATACAGCCTGTCTTTATCAAGCTTATACACTTCGGTAAGTAATTCCCAGCTCCAGGCGATGGCTTCGGCTTTAAAATAATCGCCAAAACTCCAGTTGCCCAGCATTTCAAACATTGTATGGTGGTAGGTATCCACCCCTACTTCTTCTAGGTCGTTGTGTTTACCGCTAACCCGCAAACATTTTTGGGTATCGGCCACTCTTGGATATTCGGGTTTTTTGTTACCCAGAAAATAATCTTTAAACTGATTCATCCCTGCATTGGTAAACAACAGGGTAGGGTCATTTTTAACTACAATGGGGGCAGAGGGTACAATATGGTGGTTTTTGGACGTAAAAAAGTCTAAAAAATGTTGTCTTATCTGGGCACTTGTCATCATCCTAAAAAAAAGTTTACTCCCATAATTAGGCCGTTAGAAACTATATTTGGGGCTGTTTTGGGTAGGCAAAGGTAAGGAAATGGCTTCGGAGAAAAGGAGGTTGGCTGGTCAAATTATCCCTACGGGTTTACCTCATAGATTTGCAGATTATAAAGCGCTGGTTCATGAAAAAGGTCAAGTATTTCTACAATACCCATACCCTCCGCTACGAGAAGTTGGAGACGCCCTTGCGCGTTCGTTTGTTAAAAGTGATTGGTTTTATTGCTGCTTCCATTGTAACCGGACTGCTGATTTACACCATTGCCTTCAGATATTTTGCTTCTCCCAGCGAAAAAATTCTGCGCCAGCAAAACGAAAGTCTGCAAGAGAACTATACCCTGCTGATGGAACGGGTAAATCAGTTGGAGTTACAGATGGATGAAATTGAGAACCGCGATAATAATGTGTACCGAACCATTTTTGGCGCTACGCCCATTCCGGATAGTGCCCGTGTGAAGGATATGGAGCGCCGAAAAGAAGTAAAATTAGTTCAAAGTATGGGGGAGGATGCCCTGATTGAAAGCATCAATGTTCAATTGAACCGCTTGGCTTTAATTGAAGCCTATCAACTGAAATCCTTCGATGAAATTAACCGGCTGGTAAAGAATAAGGAAATTTGGCTGGCCTCTATGCCCTCCATTCAACCGATCAGCAACAAAAATCTTACCCGCATTGGTTCTGGTTTTGGCTATCGAATTGATCCAGTATATAAGGACAGAAGGGCGCATAAGGGAATAGATTTCACATCCCCGTTGGGCACCCCCATTTATGCAACCGGGGATGGAAAAGTGGTAGATGCAGGGTTTAGTACGGGCGGACACGGAAACCGGGTAGTAATCAATCACGGATTTGGCTATCAAACCCTTTACGGGCATATGTATCGGATTAAAGCCCGGGTTGGAGATGAAGTAAAGCGGGGTGAAGTGATTGGATATGTAGGTAGTACCGGCAAAAGTACCGGCCCGCATGTGCATTATGAGGTTCATCATAATGGAGTAGAGGTTGACCCTATTTATTTCTTCTATAATGATTTGAGTCCGGCCCAATTCGACCGGATTTTAAAGTTAGCGGCTACCAGCAATCAGAGCATGGATTAGGGGTTTTTTGAACAAAAACCCTCTTGAGTTGTAAAATAGTGTCACTGAAAAATACGCTGTGGAACCGGGCATACGTCAATACTTAATCAGAATACTAAATACCCTGGGCATTGGGCTCCTTTGGATGGGCATCAACACCACAGTCGGCATAATGCTGGGATACGGAATCGTTGATGGAGCGTTTCGATTAGGTAATGGTATTTTTTATACTTGGTTTTTCCTTAGTATGGGCGTTTTTATTTGGTGGATATATCGCATCTGGCGCGAACCAATTCAATTTGAAGAGTAGGGCACATTTATCGCTACCACTTTAATTTTTTCCATCTAATATTACTGGAGTTTTTCCTCCGTTCATAATAATCACTTTAGCATTAGGAGAAGTCATTAATCCCTTCATTGCCTGAATCTGTTCGTATTGAAGTTGCTTGTCTCCCAGGCCTGAGCTGATAATTTTCTGATAGTCGGCAATACCTTGGGCTTCTACCCGCTTTCTATCAGCTTCCTGTTTTTCTTTTTGCAGCACAAATTCCATCTTTTGAGCATCTTGTTCGGCTTTAATTTTTTCTTCGATGGATGCTTTTACTGTGGCAGGCAGGGTAATATTTCTAACCAACAGCTGTTCTAAAATCAATCCTCTTTTTTTAAAGTCGTCTTCTATGCTCTTGAATATTTTTGATTGGAAAACATCCCTTTTGGTAGAATATAAATCTACCGCAGTAAAATACACTGCGTTGTCGCGCATTTTTGTGCGGGTGAGGGGGCGGATGATTTTATTTTGATAGTCTATGCCTGTTTCTCTAACCAGTCGGGGTGCTTCGAGGGGTAGTACGCTATAAAGCACGGTTAAGTCGATGGTAACTTCCAGTCCATCTGCCGTAAGCACCCGAATCGCATCGTCGCCTTCTTTATTTCCTTCGTCATGCACACCACTCATGGTGTAGTTTTGGGTTTTTACGTCTACCTCTAGCACATCCATCAAGGGATTAATCAAATTCAGTCCACTAGGTAGTACCTGACTTTGAATTTTTCCAAAGAGTGATTGAACGCCCACTTTACCGGCATCAATTTGCTTAACAGACGCCCATATCAATCCTAAAATGCCGATGATGAGTCCGCTCCAGTATAGGCCTTTTCCAATTGATTCTAATTCTGTTCTATTTTTTTTCAATATAATACCAACTAAGGCGATAAGGAGTCCGATGATGATGATAGCCATACAATTTTCTTTTATTAATTAGTATATTGGTTCGTTTATTTATTACATAGTGTAAC
>CAIUKP010000241.1 GCA_903899675.1 uncultured Bacteroidota bacterium
ATCAAAGACCGCAAAAAGCCCCTGCAAGCCTAACAAAATTACCGAATTGCAAACTTTTTCAGCAATTGATAAATTGAGTAACTTTGCAACAATATTGCAATTAATGAATTTACGGGCGACTCATAAAAGGCTGATTAGCGCATTTTTAATAGCGTTGTATGCATTTATAGTAACGCCTACCCAGTGGTGGCATCATCATGATTCCATCCTTACCGAATCTTCTTCCAGTATTTCAAAAAAAGAGGGGCAATTGCCAACTTTGCAGAATCCAACAGGAATCAATTGTAAAATTTGTTCGCACCATTATAGCAGTTTTTATCAAGATTCGAGTATACCATCAGTAACTACGCCAACCTTTTTGGTAAACATTTCGAATCAATTATGCACCACAGCTTGCAAGCAACCGCTAAGCTACACTTTCGGAAGAGCACCTCCTACATCCATTATCAGCTGAGGATTTTTTCTCACAACTACCCCCGAGTCTTTGATATACTCCTTTCCTTGAAAAGAGCATATCAGACTAACTATGGTGAATGTATTTTCAAGATAAATAGACTAACCTTCGATTTTCAATTATATGAAACCAACTAATTATACCTATAAAATAACCAGTTTCATTTGTGCTTTTTTGATTTTACTAGAATCGGCCTCTGCTACCTATACGGATAAAGCAGTTTTAAAAGGTAAAGTTACTGATGCACTTACGCATCTTCCATTAGCCGGAGCTAGTATATACCTTCATGAAGCGAAAACCGGAACCGTAACCAATGAGCAGGGGCTATTCACAACCCCATTTGTGCCGGCAGGGAAATATTTGGTGGAAATTTCTTTTCAGGGCTATCAGAGTATTATAGAAACAATCGAAATAAAAAATAATACAGAAAGAAATTTTGAAATGCAGCTGACCTATGCAGAGCATGAAAATGTAACGGTAACTGGGGTAGCATCAGCTGTAAAAACACGCCAGTCGATACAACCGATTTCCATCGTAAAAAAAGCAGATTTATTAAAAAACTCCTCCACCAATTTAATGGAGGGCTTAACTGCATTGGTACCTGGATTAAACGTAATCACCACAGGGCCAGCCATCGCCAAACCAGTTATCAGAGGATTGGGTTATAATAGATTGGTAGTTGTGAACGATGGGGTACGCCAAGAAGGACAACAATGGGGAGATGAGCATGGAATTGAAATTGATGAGTTCAGTGTGCAAAGGGCGGAAATTTTAAAGGGGCCGGCCTCACTGATGTATGGAAGTGATGCAATGGCAGGCGTTATTAACCTATTATCGAATGTGCCGGTTGAGCAGGGAACCATTAAAGGAAATATTACCGGCAGCTATGCCAACAATAACCAAATGATTACAGGGAATGCACAATTGAGTGCCAATCATACAACTGGATTCAACTGGAATATCTACGGATCGCTGAAAAAGGCCGGCAGTTACCAAAACAAATATGATGGCTTTGTTATGAATAGCGGAATGAAAGAAAATAATTTCGGAGGATATATCGGTATCAATAAAAATTGGGGCTATAGTCATTTAATCCTGAGCAA
>CAIUKP010000242.1 GCA_903899675.1 uncultured Bacteroidota bacterium
AAATTAATAAAAGTAAATAAGTACTTACCCCTATAAAAAAAGTCTGATTCAAAAGAATCAGACTTTTTTTATAAAATTATATTCTGGCTATTTATTATCCTATAGCTTCACTTGACATAGAGCGAGCGGTTTTCTTTCTATCTTCTTCATTCAATACCACTTTACGCATGCGGATGATTTTAGGTGTTACTTCAATGCACTCATCCTGCTGAATATATTCCATACACTCTTCTAGTGAGAATTGTAGTTTCGGCGTAATACGAACCGCATCATCGCTTCCACTTGCACGGTGATTGGTAAGTTTTTTCATTTCCACGGCATTCACATTCAAATCTCCTGGTTTAATATGTTCGGCAATAATCTGACCTACATATACTTCTTCTCCCGGTTCTACAAAAAAAGCTCCTCTGTCTTGCAGTTTATCAATAGAATACGCGGTAGTTGTTCCCTGAAATTTAGCAATTAACACGCCATTATTTCTACCGGGGATTGGTCCTTTCCAGGGTTTGTAATCGATAAAACGATGCGCCATAACTGCTTCTCCGGCTGTATTGGTAAGCATTTGAGAACGGAGCCCAATTAATCCTCTGGAAGGAATTTCAAATTCGAGGTGTTGCATTTCTCCTTTGGATTCCATAATCTGTAATTCGCCTTTTCGCTGGGTTACCAGATCAATTACTTTTCCACTGAATTCAGACGGAACATCCACTACCAGATTTTCATAAGGCTCATGCTTTTTCCCATCAATTTGCTTTACCAATACCTGTGGATTTCCCACGGTAAGCTCATATCCTTCTCTGCGCATGGTTTCTACCAAAATTCCCAAATGCAGAATACCTCTTCCAAATACCATAAAGCTATCGGCACTATCGGCATCTTCTACTCGAAGGGCCAGATTTTTTTCGGTTTCCTTCATCAAACGATCACGCAAATGGCGGGAGGTAACAAACTTACCATCCTTACCAAAAAACGGTGAGTTATTGATACTGAACGTCATGCTCATAGTGGGTTCATCCACACTAATTACCGGCAATGCTTCTGGTGTATCTATATCTGCAATAGTGTCACCGATATTAAAGGTTTCGAGCCCTACCACTGCACAAAGATCTCCGGTTACTACTTCGGTTACTTTGCGCTTGCCCATTCCTTCAAATACGTATAATTCTTTTACTTTACTACGCTTTAAAGAACCATCGGTTTGCACAAGTGCTATCGTTTGACCCTCTTTAATGGTACCGCGAGTAACTTTACCAATAGCGATTCTACCGAGGAAGGAAGAATAATCCAGCGAGGTGATTTGCAATTGTAATGGACCTTCACTCACGCGGGGTGGCGGTACATGTTTAATAATACCATCCATCAAAGCAAGGATATTGTCGGTTGGCGTTAAGCTATCATTGAACCAGCCGTTTTTACCACTTCCGTAATAGGTAGGAAAATTAAGCTGATCTTCGGTAGCATCCAGGTTAAAGAACAATTCGAAAACTGCGTCGTGCACTTCGTCTGGTCTACAATTCGGTTTATCAACTTTATTAATAACAACAATAGGATGCAGATTCAGCTGAAGGGCTTTTTGCAAAACAAAACGAGTTTGTGGCATAGGACCTTCAAAGGCATCCACCAGCAAAATTACACCATCAGCCATCTTCAATACCCGCTCTACTTCTCCGCCAAAGTCACTGTGCCCTGGGGTGTCGATTACATTAATTTTATAATTATTGTAAATAACTGCCGCGTTTTTACTGAATATGGTAATCCCTCTCTCCTTCTCTAAATCATTCGAATCCATAATCAGTTCCCCGGTTTCCTGGTTGTCGCGAAATACCTTGGTTGTTTGTAATATACGATCCACCAGGGTAGTTTTTCCGTGGTCAACGTGGGCTATAATAGCAATGTTTCTTATTTCCATGGGTGTTTTTGAGGGTGCAAAGGTACAACTTTCCTATGGGAGGGCAATACAAATTACTAAGTTAACCTGTAATTAGCGGGTTATCATATAGTTAAATAAAGCCCTCTGAGCCCCAGATTCGGAAATGAGGTCTAAACCCGCAGATAAATTTTCTTCTTGTTCATCCAGTACCCCAAACTCCAGCATAGTAGCATAAAAGCAATGGCAAATGCCAGAGAGCCGAAATAGGGACCCAAAAAGCTGAAGAGATTAATATACAGCCATTGGAATAGGCTCAACCCTGGTTTAACGGGAGTGATGTACAACAGTACTGCAAATAATTCACTAAAAAGATAGATGGCCAGTGGATTTTTTCCCGCGATTTCAAAGAAATGGGTTCCAGCTAATTGCTGGCGCATATCAATCCAGTAAATAATGGCGGAAATGATTACCAGGTCTAATCCGGTAGTTAGCAGTACAAAAGAGCCGGTCCATAATTTTTTATTAAAGGGTAACCAGAAATTCCAAGCGTATGCCAGGAATAAAAGCAGTACCCCTGCCAGTAACAAATGAGTGAGTGCTTGATAATTTTTACCCTGCTTTTGCAGATAAGCACCTGTATAGTAGCCAATTACTACATTTACAATCGCTGGCAGAGTACTTAACCAGCCCTCAGGGTCAAAGGCAACCCCTTCGCCATGGTACATATGCGCTTCTCCCATCAGCCACTTATCTAAATAAAACCCTGCATTACTCGTCATGCCCAACGGGTCGGTTTCACTTCCGAATAAGTAGAGGGCAGACCAATAAAACAACAGAAAAAAACTACTGATAAAAATTACTGAGCGGGTATTCAAAAATTGAACCATCAAAGCGGTAGCCCAATAGCAAAGGGCAATTCTTTGCAACACACCCATAATGCGCGTATGGTCGAAGGGAGCAACCACCAAGTGCCCCTGATCGTAAGTAAGAAAGGGGAACCAATACATTAAGAACCCAAGTAAAAAAATGATTGCTGCCCGCTTGGTAACCAATAGAAAAACTGCTTGGTTGGTTTTTGTTTGCCATTTAGGCATTACAAAACTAAGGGCATTGCCTACGGCAAACAAAAAGGAGGGGAACACTAAATCGGTTGGGGTAAATCCGTTCCATTCGGCATGTAACAATAAAGAAAAAGTGGCACTGCCATCACCGGGCGTATTTACGATAATCATAAAGCAAATGGTAAGCCCACGGAAAACATCCAGGGCCAGAAAGCGGGGAGGCGTTTGCATAGTGTTATTTTTCTAGATTCGAATGTAAGTGAAATTAAGGCTGTTTTTCTTTGAGTTTATAAATTACAATTAATTGGGTAGATTTATAAAAAAATTTATGCGCCTACTTAAAGTATTAGGGGTGATTTTAGTGGCACTAGTTGCTATATATCTTTTAGGGCCTCATCCGGCAAAACCGGCGTACACAAATATATTACCCGCTCTTACCGATAGTGGAGCTGCCCTAGAAGTATATGTTGCCAGTTTGGAAAGCCGGCATCCTCTTAAAAAAAATAACCAAGCCCGCATTGTGTGGGCCAATGATTCGCTAAAAAATACCACCGATTACGCGATTGTGTATTTGCATGGGTTTAGTGCCAGTCAGGAAGAAGGAAACCCAGTTCATCGGAATATTGCCAAAGCATTTGGCTGTAATTTATACTTGGCTCGATTAGCCGAACATGGGATTGATACTACCGATGCATTATATCATTTTACGGCAGAAGAGTTATGGGAAACTGGAAAAGAAGCCTATGCGATTGGCAAAAAATTAGGCAAGAAAGTAATTCTGATGGGAACTTCTACGGGAGGCACCCTTGCACTGCAACTGGCAGCAGCTTACCCAGAAATTGCAGGACTGGTATTATATTCTCCCAATATCGAAATCAATGATCCTAATGCGTGGTTGTTGAATGATCCCTGGGGATTACAAATTGCCCGGCTAGTAAAGAAATCAAAGCTAAATACAGCGGCAAGAGGAGATAGTATTTACAGTCAATACTGGAATCACACGTACCGTTTAGAAGCCACCGTTCAACTGGAAGAATTATTAGAAACTACCATGCTTCCCACAACTTTTCAGCAAATTAAACAACCGGTACTTAGTTTATATTATTTCAAGAACGAAAAAGAGCAAGATCCTATAGTAAAAGTAAGTGCCATACAAAAAATGATGGGACAGTTGGGAACCGCTGAAAATTTAAAAAAATCGGTTGCGATTCCGGAAGCAGGCAATCATGTGCTTGCATCTCCTATACAATCGAAAGATATTCAAAGTGTTGAAAAAGAAACCCTGTTATTTTTACAGGAAGTGATAAAACTGCCACTCCAACCGGCTCATTACCGCTAAGCCCAGCAAGAATTTGTTAATCCATAATCTTCTCTATCTTCGCCAAAACGATTGCACATGCCCAGCACATTTGTAGCAGGTGTGGGAAAATATCTTCCCCAACAAGTAGTTACCAATAACGATCTTATAAAATATATGGAAACTACGGATGCTTGGATTCAAGAGAGAACAGGTATTCAGGAGAGAAGGTTTGCCAACCGCACCGAAGAAACTACCACAACCATGGGGGTAGCTGCTGCCCAACAAGCCATAGAAAGAGCCGGTACTTCGGCGCAGGAGATTGATTTTATCATTTTTGCTACCCTTTCCCCCGACTACTATTTTCCTGGATGTGGTGTATTGCTGCAACGTGCAATGCAAATGCGCGAAATAGGCGCATTGGATATACGCAATCAATGCAGTGGATTTTTATATGCACTGAGTGTAGCCGATCAGTTTATTAAATCGGGCATGTATAAAAACATTCTAGTGGTAGGTAGTGAGAAACATTCATTTGGTCTTGACTTCACTACCCGTGGGAGAAATATTTCGGTAATTTTTGGTGATGGGGCAGGTGCCGTTGTTTTACAGGCAACCGATGAACCCGGAACTGGCATCCTTAGTACACATCTGCATAGTGATGGAAATTCGGCTGAACTATTGGCCATGTACAATCCTGGTACTCATGCCAACCACTGGGCCGATAAAAACTATGCCCACTTTGATGAAGCAGAAATAGGCCAAATGTTTATGAGCCACCAAATGATTGATGGAGCCCAGAATTATCCCTATATGGATGGACAATCCGTATTTAAAAAAGCCGTAGTAAAATTTCCGGAAGTGATTATGGAAGCCTTACATAAAAATGGACTTACTCCTGCAGACATTCATCTGTTAATTCCGCATCAGGCCAATTTGCGCATCAGTCAATTTGTTCAACAAAAGCTACAACTTGCCGATAGCCAGGTGTATAATAACATACAAAAATATGGGAATACTACTGCCGCCTCTGTGCCCATCGCATTATGTGAAGCCTGGGAAAAAGGAATGATTGAAAAAGGCAATCTGGTATGTTTGGCTGCTTTTGGCAGTGGATTTACCTGGGGCAGTGCCTTGATTCGCTGGTAATTAACCAACTCATTTTTCAAAGGCATTTCAACTATTGCTGCATGCTCGAAAGAAAATTCATTTATCTAATCAATCCGATTTCGGGAACCCGAAAAAAAGATACGGTAAGGAAGATGATCGAGCGGGAAACCGAATCGAGGGGTTTTACCTATTTACTTTTGCCTACCAACGCTACAGGAGATTACGATGATATCAAAGATTTAGTTCATCAGCGCGGTTTCACCGATATCATATTAATTGGGGGAGACGGAACGGTTAATCAGGTAGTGGGTGCATTAAAAGAGTTACCAGTTCGTTTCGGAATTATTCCCTTGGGCTCGGGTAATGGATTGGCGCGTTCCGCAGGCATTCCCCAGCATCCTTCAGCAGCCCTCTCTTTAGTTTTTGAAGGTACCAGCAGCCGTGTAGATGCATTTACCATTAACAATCGCTTTTCTTGTATGCTAAGCGGATTAGGATTAGATGCCCGGGTTGCATATGAATTTTCCCGGGCCAGCAGCCGCGGAGTAATTACCTATACACAACAAAGCATAGTTCAATTTTTTAAGGCACAGCCTTATTTGTTTGAAGTAGCGATCGATCAGTTTTCCTTTTTTACGGATGCTTTTTTTATCTCCATCGCGAATAGCAATCAATTTGGCAATCAGGTTACCATTGCACCGCAGGCCAGCATTCGAGATGGATTGCTGGATATTGTAATAGTACAGAAAATGAATAAGGCCAAACTGCCCTTCGCCATATTAAAACAAATTCGGGGAAATAATCGGCTGCAGGGATTGATAGAAGAAATGTCGCAAAAAAATATTCTGTACTTCCAAACCCCTACCCTCACTATACAAAACCCCAAATTGGCACCCCTGCACATAGATGGCGAACCTGCCGAAACTGCTTCCTCATTTCAAATCACTTTATTAAAACATTGTTTCGATTTGATTCAACCGGCGTAATACTTATTTGGCAAATCGTTTTTCATACTGAATCAGTTTTCCTTCTGGGGTAAATCCCTCAATCCTTATAAGAAAACTTTTTGCAGTGGCCGAATTGGGAAAACGGAGGGTCGCGCTAGGTTGATTGCTATCTAACAAAACCGCTGGATTCCAGTATAAAGTAGTTCTGCTATCTTTTCCAACTTTAGAACCTTCGGGGATAATAGATGCTGGGGAAACACTATTATAAAAGCCCCTAACCACAAAGCTCTGATAATCGGGGCGGTCTATAACTGGGTAATCATCCCACTTTTTGGTATAAATGCAAAGAGCCCCTACAAACTGACCAGCTACCAGTTGATGTGTTCCGGGTGCAAAATACTTTACCATTGCAACTTCACGCATGGGAATACCCAATAAGAAATTTGGAGTGGTCATTTGTTCATCTAAAAACAATTCTACCCTCGGTGCGCCACCAAAAGAAGCCACTCGATTACTTGTGATACTATAATTTCCTCCACCTAAATTGGATATTTGTAATCCTGTTATCATACCCTGCAAATAGTCTAGAATATTTTGCCCGGTAGCTGGAGGAGGATCATTTATAAAATCTAGGTTCTTAGACATTGCTGAATTTTGAAACAACCCCTTTGCATATTTTTTATTCACCCGATCAAAAGGCCTTACTAACTTGGCTTCTACAACTACATCTTGCAGGGTAGTATTCTGCAAATTGGCTTGCTGATCAAATTGCTCAGTAGCTTTTTTCTGTATCATACTATCGGAATATACAGCTGCATACAAGGGATAAAATGTTTCTGGATCAACTGGCGCTGCAGATGGATAATATACACTGTCGAGTTTTACTTTTATCGCCGCCTGATTTTTTCCATTTAATTCATACTTAAACTTACCCATTCCTTGAAACAATAATTTCGTCAAGGTAAATCTGCCTAGATTATCAAATGGTACCATCAGTATATTGATTCCGGAATCTTGGTTAGAAAAGATACATTTTAGCTCACCACCTGTAATGGGCAAATTCGTTTTTTTATTCAGCACCGTTCCCTTTACTACAATCACATTTGAATCGGGGTTACTACAGTAGGCTTTAATTATAGTTCCATTGGCATCAATGGGTGCGAGCGACTGAGAGGTTCTGTTTACAAAAGACACTACCGCTTCTTCCTCCTCCTGCAATCGGCTGGTAGGTTTTAGCATCGGTTGATCAATATTCATGGCCGGCAATAACAGGGATGAAAAAATAGTGGGCTCAGGAATCTGTAAAGCTGCATCGTCTTGTATAACAGAAACAGAGAGATTTCCCATAGGGTCGGAAGGGTCTTTCATTTTCAGGGTAAATACATTGCTCCCGCCCGCTGAAAAATTAAGCGTATCAGCTACCAGATCAATATTCGCCAACGCATCATTCCGGTTAATTACAAAAGAATAAAAGCCAATTACTTTTTGAGTAGCATCTTGCACAAGTAGGTGTAAGGTGGCTGCAGGAAAATCAGCAATTGGAATGGGCACAAAGTACCCAGACGACTTCAGTTGAAAGGCCTTGCTGAAAATCTTATTACCCTCGATATATCCAGAAAGGGTGGCCATTTGATTATTAGCAAGTACTTCGGGAACGAATACCTGCACCTGTGCTTTTTTTTCTGATTCCGTTATTCGGATGGCAACCTGCGTTTGCACAGAAGGCTCCAGCGCAAACAGGCCTGTTTTACCCTCCGGAAAACGTACCGACAACTGATACTTTTCATCGGGCTGAGGAATGAAATTAAAATAGCCGCCTGCTGAGCTAATGGTAAAACTTTGCACAATATTTTTACCCGCAGTTATCACATCTCCAGAAACCGGTATAGGCATACCGGCGGCAGTGGTTGATTTTACATATACCTGATTGGGTATTCCGGTAATCAACTTTCCCGAATTCGGAAAGAAGTATAAACGATTTAATCCGGTAATTTTTTGAACGATAGAGTCTCGCCGAATACCGGGTTTGGATGGATTAAAAACAAAGAGGGGCTTTACAAAACCTTCCTGGGGATTGATGGCATCTCCACTTTGTTTCACAAAGGCCCTAAAAATATATCCCTGCTGCTTTAAAGAATCGGAAAGTAACAAACTACCATAACTAACACCCTGTACAATCGGGTACATACCGCTTCCACGCAAATTACCTTCCCCATCGGTTAATTCAACCATCAGCACGGTTGCCACTTCATCCGGAGCAAATTGGGTGTACACATAGGCTTTAAAAAATATAGACTCGCCTGATATGTAAGTGGCTTTATCAGTTTGAATATGCAAACGCGTTTGAAAACATTCCTGCGAAAATCCCGGAAAGGCAAAAAGAATCAGTATGATACCTATCAGCCATCCAGTTGGGTAAACTAGGTGTAGACTTTTTCGCATGTTAGATTTGTTTTATTTAAAGACAATAGTATACAAAAAAAATTAAAAAAAACTAAGGGGAAACCCTGTTTATTGTTTCTTTAACCATTCCATCAGCTTTGCAAACTGCTGCTGATTGGCATCCGAAGTAACCGCAGCCGCCAGATCTTTTTTCTCGGCTTCCGTTAAATGAAAACTCAACCCCACTGCCGATTGTTTTTGGGTGGGCTGATATTGTATAGAAATCCGTCTAAAGCCAGGGCCGTAGCCATCTGCCATAAAGTGTAGGGAAGATTGCTGAGAAAAATCCTGCAGGCGATACCAGTTTTTGTTCAAGGTCATCAGTGGATTCAATAACAGGTTACCCAAGGTTGGATTATTTTCTGAACTATCCCATTCGTTTAAACTCCTATCCCTAATTTGTATCATCACAACCCCCGCTGTGTTTTGCTGCAACCAGGTTCTAAAGGTTTGTACAAAACGAAGCGCAGTTTCTTGTCCAAAATTATCCCGCAACCCTGCGTCCATCACATCAATTACGGGTCGGGTGGGCAACCAAACATTCGGTAATACATACGGAAAAGTAGCATTCATCCGAAGTGCCGACAAAAAGCCTAGGGATTGCGCTTGTTGCTGAACCAATAAACTTTGAAAATCTACCCCATCCGGTTCAGTAGGTGTAACGGCATTGCTATCGGAGGGATACTGCATCAAAAAACGTAAGCGATCGTTACTGATTAATAATTTTCTGGCATCTTTGGTAATTACTGCATGCATCCAGATAGTGGGAATAAGGGCCGAATCTTCCGCAGCGGCATAGGCCCGAAGGGGTTTATCCATCATTCCCAAGGTGTTTTCATTCAATTTTCGTTCGAATGCATAGCCCCTGTCTTTGGGATATTTTTTGCCGTTATATACAAAATGCTGAACAGGCCCCATCACATCACGAGTGATAAAGGAAGAAAATAAAGGGCTCAATAAATCTTTTGCAATCAGCTCGCTCCATTTCGGATCTTGAAGATTGGGTATCATTTTCTTTTGTTGTTGCCAATACAATTCCCGAAAAAAAGCTGCTCCCAGCATACCGCCAGATGCTCCAGTAATTAAAAAGGTATGTGGCATCAATTTCCCCGAAGTGATGCTATCCAGGTGTTGAAGCACATGCATAGTAAAAGTGGCACTGCGCGAGCCTCCACCACTGGTATTAATGATAAAGAGTAAGGGTTTTGATTCCGTCTGGCGGCTTTTCCATTTTTCAAGGCGATTTAGATACACTTGTTTATCCTGTTGAATAGAATCGGCATTTGCCATTAACAGTAAAGCCGATCTGGAATATTCGGGCCAAGTTTTTTCAGACGCGTAATCTACCCCATACGCCTTATTTCGAACGTTGAGTATATCTTGCTGGTATAGCCATTGCAATCCAAAATAACATACCACCAAAACTGGGATACTCCAATTTTTTAAAAAAATACTAATGGCAGCAGCAAATGCTGTTAACAATGAAAAGAATAAAATGATGCTGGCAGCCGCCGGAAGTTGAAAAAGGCGGGCATCGGAACTAAACCCAACGAGCACCAGAAATACAAAAGCTATAACGATGGCAATTACTGCAGAAAAATGATGTCGTTGTAATACAGACTCAATAAAGGCTGCTGGGTAGTGCCTTACATCCCTGGGCTTTCTCCAGCCGAGTCGGGCGGTTAAAAACCATTTAACGGGTATCAGTGGCTTTTCTAAATGAAGTAATGTATGCGTTGAAAGATTTTCGTAGTGTTGATTGGTTTGCCGTATGGTAGTGGCTAAATTTTTATAAATCGTTTTATCTGCACCAAAAAAATAAAGAAAAGAGATGGAAATAGAAGCCGCGCAGCCTAATAATAAGCCCAAAATCATGCCCCATACAGAGCCGGTAGATAATAAATTACTATCACTGGCGTATTGTTGCATCTCATATACATAAACACCCAAAAAAATGAGTGGAATGATGGCATTATTGATACAATACTTTAAAAAGGGCTGGGCTGTTGTTACTAAAAATCGCACGCTTCGGGCATGTAAAATAAACGTGACAATATTCCAGCTCATCAGAAAAATACCCAGGGCAAATCCTACAATGGCTGTGCTGAAAAAATTAACCTGTCCATAATATTCTGGCGCGAGAAAAAGGGAGTTGGCACCAAATTTATTCAACAAGTTTCCAGTAATGGTAGCCAGCAAAATATACCAAATCACCAGAAATTCTAGATGTTTACGAAAATGCAGTAAAAATAATTGTACTGGAAGAGCGAACCAGATAAGCGAAAAAATTTTTTTGATAACCATTCGCTCTGTTTTAAATGTCGGGTTACTGGTTAACGGGTAGCCGGCCTGATGAGATAAAGTAATTTAACCATCAGCAATAATAGTGCCATTCCTGTGAGCTGATGAATTTGAGCCAGCCACTCGAACCATCCCCATTTTCCGGGTACAATTCCCTTGCTGGCGAACAGCGAAAAAATACCCAGCAATACTTGAAAGAAAACAAGTGCTGCCGCCCAATTTTTAATAAATGCTACAGGTTTAGATAGGGAATTCCGGTAGAGCTGAATGGTGAAGTACACAATACCGATTAATAACGTATAGGCAAACAGGCGATGGATAAAATGAATCAGTATCGGATTGTTCACCACATCCTTCCATGGGAGCTGATTACCAGTAAACGGCCACCAAGCTCCATTTATCGTAGGCCAGGTAGCTGCTGCCGTGGCGGCTTTATGCCCGGCCATCAAGGCACCAAATGCAAGCTGAACAATTAACAAAGCCAATAAGCCAATCACCCAACTGCGGAGGCGAGTGTTATTGGTAAATGATTCAGTACCCCATTGTAATTGCAGGGTGAACCACCAGGTATAGCATAATAAACCCAACGCAAAAACAAAATGAAGGGCTAATCGGGTAGGCTTTACATAAATGGCATCTCCGCTTAATCCGCTTTTTACCATAATCCATCCCACAGCACCCTGCAAGGCTCCCAATAAAAAAAGAATTACCAAGGGCCCTACCATACTTTTTTTAAAATGGCGGCCCGATAATAATAAAATAAATCCTACGGCAAATATTACTCCAATCAGCCGAGCCCATAAACGATGAAACCATTCCCAGAAAAATATAAATTGAAAATCAGGCAGGGTAAAATGATAGTTGATTAACTGAAACTGCGGTGTTTGCTGATACTGGCGAAATGCGGCCTCCCATTGCTCTTGATTCAAAGGAGGTAAAACACCCGTAATTACATCCCACTCAGTTATCGACAACCCACTTCCGGTTAATCGGGTAATGCCACCCAGCGCTATCTGAATAATCGTCATCACAATGCCCGTTCTCAACCAAAAGATTACCCATTTTGAGGATTGCTGTGATAACTGCATACTTCCATTTTTCAAGCAGCAAAGTTACAGCGGAGGGATGATATAATCGCCAAGCACTTTATTTAATCGGGTGTTGGGAGAAATTTGTATGTGTAAGGCAGAATGATGACATTTATACTATGTTACCCGTACAACACCAGTTACAATTGCTGGAAGCCGGCATAGACGAAGCCGGCAGAGGATGTTATGCCGGACCGGTATTTGCTGCAGCGGTTATTTTACCTAATGACTTCTATCACCCATTACTAAACGATAGTAAACAGGTAACCAAATCTAATCGGGAAATATTGAGAAAAGTGATTTGCAGTAACGCAGTTGCTTGGTCGGTAGCCCAGATATCGCCTGCCGAAATCGACCGAATCAATATTCTTCAGGCAACGTATCGGGCTATGCATAAGGCGATCAGCGGGTTATCCATTCAACCGGAAATGCTGCTGATTGATGGGAATCGCTTTAGGCCCTATCCATCTATTCCACATTTGTGTATGATAAAAGGAGATGGCAAGCTGGCAAATATTGCAGCAGCCAGTATTTTGGCAAAAACTTTTCGAGACGAACATATGCTACAATTACATGCAAAATATCCGATATATGCTTTTGATAAAAACAAAGGCTACGGAACCGCTACCCATAGAGCTGCCATTGAACAGCAAGGCCTCTCGCCAGTGCATCGAAAAAGTTTTAATATCCTTCCAGCTCAAATGAAATTACCACTGTAAATAAAGGGGTTAGTCTTCCCAAACGCCCGCACCCTGGCGAATTACAGAACAACTTCCGCTGGTGCAATCGAGTATGGTAGAAGGAATAATTCCCCCTGCCCCTGAATCAATTACAATATCAACTAGCTTTTGATATTTCTCATAGATTTCATCTGGCTGAGTAAGTTCTTCAGCATAATCTCCAGGTAGTGAGGCAGATAAAATGGGATGCGTTAAAGCTTCTACAATGCCCAGTGCCACCGGATGATTGGGAATACGCAATCCAATGGTACTTTTTTTGCTGTGCAATATTTTGGGTACCTGTTTACTTGCAGGCAAAATAAAGGTGTATGGACCCGGTAAATAATTCTTCAATATCCGGTATAAGGGGGTAGAAATACTTTTGGTATAGTTACTCAAATCGCTCAGACTGCTGCAAACAAAGCTTAGTTGTGCTTTTTGTGGATCAACTTGTTTAATTCGGGCAATTCGTTCGATGGCTTTGGTTTGAAAAATATCACAGCCTAATCCGTAAATCGTATCCGTTGGATAAATGATTACTCCACCCGATTGTAAACAATCCACTACCGTTTGGATATGGCGGGGCTGAGGATTCTGAGGGTGGATAGAAAGTAGCATACATAAATATAACTGCAAAAAACAATCCGGTGTATAAAATTTCAACGGCGGCCTTGTGCCGCCGTTGATAAAACCCATTGACTACTGCGTATCTGGCAGCCGCTCATTTCTGCTTCGATACATCCCAAAAGTACTCTCATCCATTAGCCTTGCGCTGCGTATTTGTACTGATTTTTTTACGTACTTACCGTTCTTGAAATTCTTCAGAAAATACCCCAAATATTATGGCCAATAGATGCGATTTTGCTGCCACAATCAGGTAATATGGCAAAGCTGGCTCTAATAGATGATCATATAATTTTTCGCAGAGCCTTAGCGTCTTTTCTAACCAATTGGCAGGGCTATCAAATTGTGCTGGAAGCGGGTAATGGAACCGAGCTGAAACTCGCTTTACCATTTACCTCCCTTCCCGATCTGGTTATCCTGGATATAAACATGCCAGAAATGAATGGCTTTGATACAGCTGCGCTATTACTGCATCGCTATCCGGGAATGAAAATATTAATCGTAAGCATGTTGCCAGAAACGCATCACCTAGAAAAGTGCTTACAACTGGGCATTTGCGGATATATTCAAAAAGATGCCAACATAGAAGAACTGCAACAGGCAATTGAACAGATTCTTCAAAAAGGGTATTATGTAAACCCAGCCTCCTGCATTCATTTACTGAGCAAAAGAACAGTGCAAGAAGAAATTACTGCAGTAGCTGCCCAACAGGCAGCAGCATTAACCGACCGGGAAAAAGAATTTCTAACCTGGCTTTGTACCGACAAAGGATATAAAGAAATTGCTCAGCAAATGTATGTGAGCCCAAGAACCATCGATGGCTACCGAGATGCCCTGTTGAAAAAACTGAAAGTGGCTTCACGCATTGGCCTGGTTACCTTTGCCATCCGGCAAGGAATTGTTGAATTGCCCTAAGCCTATTCGGAAATTTCCCACACTTCTCTTCCGCGGAGCAGTTTGTTGAGGTCGCCTTTTCCTTTGGATGCAATTACTTCTGCAATCTGATTGGCCATTACATCTTCATAACAGGCCCGATCTGTTTCGAAGAACACACCGAAAGGACGAGGGAAATGTCCGCCTTCCTTGGAAGGACTATCAAATAATCGAGAAAGAATCTGCGCTTTATAAAAATCACGTTCATCATGAACCCAACAATCATCAGCAGTATACTCACTCCCTATTTCTACTACCACTGGCTTCAATCCATCTAACCGGATTCCTTTTTGCTGAGTAGCCCCATATAACAAAGGCTTACCATGTTCCAGGAAGAGAGTTTCCTCGGGTTTGGTACCTTTTTCAGTGAATATTTCAAAGGCACCGTCGTTAAAAATATTACAGTTCTGATAAATTTCTAAAAACGACGACCCCTTATGCTGCTGAGCTCGGGTAAGCATAAATTGCAGGTGCTTCGGATCTCTGTCCATTGTTCTGCCCACAAAACTTGCGTCGGCACCCATTACAAGGGCAATTGGGTTAAATGGATGATCAATACTACCGTTGGGTGTACTTTTAGTAATCTTATTTTCTTCGGAAGTAGGAGAGTATTGTCCTTTTGTTAATCCGTATATCTGATTATTGAACAAGAGTACATTCACATCAAAGTTTCTGCGGAGCAGATGCATGGTATGATTGCCACCAATACTTAGGGCATCGCCATCACCAGTAATAATCCAAACACTCAGTTCGGGGCGCGCTGCTTTCAGTCCACTGGCAACCGCAGTAGCCCTCCCATGAATCGAGTGCATACCATACGTGTTCATATAATAAGGAAAGCGACTACTGCAACCAATACCACTCACCATAACAATATTTTCTCTGGGGATACCAATGGTAGGCATCACTTTTTGAACCTGTGCGAGAATGGAGTAATCTCCACATCCTGGACACCAACGAACTTCCTGATCCGTTACAAAATCTTTAGCGGTTAAGGCAGTACTTACCGGTGCTTCTGCTACAGACATAACTACAAAAATTAAATAGGTTACACAGTATTATGAATAATCAAATTTAAGCATAATTATTGTCCCTCCCCAACATTCTCTTGTAATTCTTCCCAGTATTCGGCTGCCCGGCGGGTATGGGGTATTACGATGCTTCCCCCTACAATGTTGGCAACGGCGAATACCTCGTATAACTCAGCTGTGCTCACCCCACACTCCTTGCTTTTTCCCAAATGGTACTTAATACAGTCGTCGCACCTAAGCACCATACTGGCCACCAAACCGAGTAATTCCTTGGTTTTTGCATCCAAGGCTCCAGATTCATAGGTATGGGTGTCTAAATTCCAAAAACGCTTTAAAACCAGATTGTCTTTGGCTAATATAACTTCGTTCATCCGTTCGCGATAGTTGTTGAACTCTTGTACCAGATTACTCATTTTAGTAGATTTTTAACTAAAATTACAAAACAGCCGCTATGAACAGTATTTTGTTATTAATTTAGATATTGTTAGCCCACCACACTACTTCGTTTACTTTAAATTCTTTTTTATGCGTTTAATTGCCCTTCTAATATTTTCTCTCTGCTTCGGTTTTTCCGGATCAGCCCAATCTCCCAAAGAAAAAATAAAGGTTACCGATATGCTGAATGTTAAGCAGGTAACCCAACTGGTAACCCATCCCTCTGGAGAAATGGCCGTGTATGTGCTCAACAGTATTGAAGCCGATAAGGATAATAAGGGAGAATACAAATACCTGAATCAATTGGTACTGCTGTCGCTCAATGCTCCCTATACGCATCGCGTATTAACCGGAAAAGAAGGCGCCGCCCAACCTGCCTTTAGTCCAGATGGTAAGCAATTGGTTTTTGTTCGTCCGGTAGAAGGCAAACCTCAGTTGTTTTTACTCAGACTGGATGGAGGTGAATCTATCCAGCTTACTCAATCGAAATATGGAGCCGGCAATCCGATTTGGAGCCCGAATGGCAAGCAACTTTTGTTTTCTGCATCGGTGCCTTTTTCCGACCTACTAAAAGATGAACAATTGAACCCTGGTGGAAGAGGCCCCTCGTTTCCTATGGAAAAACCGGGATTTACAGCTTACGTTAACCCAAGCGCATCGGGTATTCAGCCCAATCCGGATGGAACAACTGCAGAAGTTCGCGCCTGGTTGGATAATAACGTGAAAGACAAAAAGGCCAAAGTAATTAATAAACTCAACTTTCAGGAAGAAACCACAACTAGTGGCGAAATGAACTTCTCGCATTGGTTTGTTGTAGACGCTATACCCGGTGCAACCGCCAAACCCATTACCCATGGATTTTTCCGCAATGCTGCGGTAACATTTACGCCAGACGGTAAGCAATTGCTGATAACCGGAAACATGGATTCAACCCTCCATCCCGACAGGGCTTTGGAGTCAGCTATTTTTATGGCAGACTCTGCTGGCAATCAGCTAAAAACTTGGCTAAGTGGAAAAGGAGTTACTTACACATCCGCGAAAATTTCTCCCACCGGAAAATGGGTGGCTGTTCAAAAAGGAAAAACCGGATTTGTAGATGTACCAGAACTTTTTATACTGCCATTTAATGGAAGTGAAAAAGATAAAATTGATTTACCCTTCGACAGAAATAAATCTGCTGTTGTTTTTAGTGCCGATGAAAAATCGGTTTTCTTCACTGCACAAAGTAATGGAGGTGTTCCACTTTACAAGGTAGACATTGCATCTAAAAAAATAACCTCCCTAACACCCGCAGATGCCGGCGTGGGTAGTTTTGATTTATCTAGGGGGAAACTGCTGTTTTCGCAAACCAATGTTACCAGTCCTTCCGAAATAATCACCTGTGATACTGAAGGGAAAAATGTACAAACGCTTTCCACGCTTAACAGCAGTTGGCTAGCGAATAAGCAAATGAGTTTGCCAGAAAAAAGAACCTTCGTAAACGAGGAGGGCATGACGGTTGAATATTGGATTATGAAACCCATTGGATTTCAACCCGGTAAAAAATATGCTACTATTTTGGATATACACGGAGGCCCCAGTGCGATGTGGGGGCCTGGTGAAAATTCTATGTGGCACGAATTTCAATACTACTGCGCTAGGGGTTATGTGGTAGTATATGCCAATCCCAGGGGTTCGGGGGGATATGGTGCGAAATTTTTACAGGCCAATATCAACAACTGGGGAACGGGCCCTACCCGCGATGTAATAACAGCACTGGAAAAAGCAACGGATGAGGGATATATCGACACCAGCCGGCTGGCTGTAACAGGCGGTTCGTATGCTGGTTACCTGGTGGGATGGATAGTAGGGCACGATCAGCGATTTAAAGCTGCCTGTGCACAGCGCGGGGTTTACGACCTCACTACTTTTATGGGGGAAGGAAATGCCTGGCGACTGGTGCCGAATTATTTTGGGGGATATGCATTTGATCCGGCAGTAAAAAAAGTACTTGATCGCGAATCGCCCTTAACTTATGTAGAGAATGTACATACGCCTCTCATTATTTTTCATGGAGAAAATGATTTAAGAACTGGGGTAATTCAGGGGGAAATGTTTTATCGCAGCTTGAAAATATTGGGCAGGCCGGTTGAATATGTTCGCCACCCGGGCGCTTCACATGAAATTACGCGTACGGGAAACAATCGCCAAAGGATGGATCAGATGCTGAGAACCCTTGAATTTTTTGAAAGATATATTCAACCTTAGTCCAGATTATTTCAGCGACTTGAGCCAATCGTTGATACCCGTATAAATTTTTTGGGCCACTGAAGTTTTGAACGCCGGATTAACAATTCGGCGTTCGTCTTCTTCATTACTTAAGAAAGCGATTTCCACCAAACAGTTGGGAAAATCGGTCGGGGCATTGAGGGCAAAATTGAAGTGGCCGATATTTCCAAACTCATTTAAATTCAACTCCAGCATTCGGGTTAGCACAAACTGGGTAAGTGGCCGAAATCCTATATGTTTATAATAAGTGCTTACCCCACGTACCTGTTGGTTGGCACTGGAATTAAAATGCAGGCTGATGAGTAAGTCGGGCTGCTGTTGCTGTAAAAAGAGAATACGGTCTTTATTATCGAAGCTGGTATCCGAATCACGCGTCATGATGATATTGCTTACTCCTTTTCGGCGTAATAATTTTTCTAACTCTTTAGCATATTTGAGTGTTAGGTCTTTTTCGGACTGAAAAGTTTTCACACCCCCTGTTCCTCCATTGGTGCCTCCGTGGCCGGCATCGATTGCTATAGTAAGTTTACGAATATCCAGTTTAGTTGGCTGGCGCTTTACTGATACCACTAAAAACCGGCCCTTATATCCAATTGAATATCCCCAGTGCTGCCGATGCACTAGTTCGATGGAAACCCGAACCACATCATCTTCTAGCTGCTGATAGTATACATTTTTCACTTCTTTTAAAGAACGCAGTTGGGTAATCCAGTTGGTATTACTGTGCACTCCATAAATATCTACCTCAATAACCGACGGATTTATTTGCATCCTGCTTTGATAGGGCAAACGCTCTTCCATGGCAATACCCACATAATCTAAAATAGAATCTCCTTTGGCACTAAAAGACGCAGTAAGATATTGATCTTTTACTCGGGTTATTGAATCTGATTGTATCGATTTTTTTTCAATATAGGCACTGTGGTAGGCAGATAGCTGAACCTTGTACATATCTTTTGCCGAATCAACTACGCGCAATAAAACACCCGAATCGAGATAGCCCATTTTAGCCCCGCCCAACCGATCTTCTCCCAAACCAAAATAAAGGGAAGGCAATTTTCCGGTGGTTCGAACTAGTTGAATCGGTTGTGCTGAAACAGCGGCCGCTAATTGAGATGCCAGTAAAAAGCAAATGATTTTACAATACTTCATCCTTCTAAGATAAAATATTATTGTGATTCTGAAAGAGAGAAAGAAAAATAATGAAAAGCAGTATTACGCTATTCGTACCGCTTCATTTTTCGGGAGAACCAGAAATCTCGGTAGCAAAGTGAAAGGGTAAATTGGGTATAACGTTCGCGAATCAGCCCTTTGTCGGTTGTTCCCCGGATACCTAATTCGATGGCTCCCTGAACAGCAAGGCTACTAAGGGGAGTGCGGGATAATTCGGCACCTGCGCCAAAGGTTAAGCCATAATCTTTCAGTTGTATGCCGTTAATTCGGAGATAGGAGTCGCTATAAAATAGTCCGGTTTGCAAAAAGTATTTCTCATAACTCTGGTTCATGTAGGAACCTTTTTTCGAAAACTCGAAGCCCCCCGAAAAACGCTGGCTGTTATCTAACATGTAACTCACCCCACTATAATTTGTTTCACGCCATCCCTCGTACTGATAATCAAATGCCAGGGTAAACATGTTCCGGAAAGTGGCAGCAGCTCCAACCTGATAAGAGAGGGGTAATGTGAAATAAGCTGTTTTGTAATAAGCATTCTCCAACAACAGCGTATTTCCCGAAACCGCACGCAAACTGTAATTGGCCCTTAAATCGGTTTTATTAGAGATCGTTCCCCCAGCGGCAATATTCCAAAGTTTATTGAGTTTGGTTTGATACTGAGCTCCCAACTTAAATCGTGCTTGACCAATCGATACATTTCGGGAGGTAATTACACCACTATCGGTAAGCTGACCTGATAAGGTTTCTTTTTCTTCAATCTGACCAAACAAATAAGAAGTTTGTAGCCCGATATTCAGATGTTTGTTAACTACAAAGCTATTGGTAATAAAAGCTTGGTTAGTACTTCCAGTTCCGGAATAAAAGGCGTCGGCATATAAATTGCTACCCTGAATCGGCTTTTCTCCGGCGAAAGAATAATTCACTGTACTGTAGGGCATTAAACCCAAACCAATGGCCCATCTGGGCGTAATTTTGGTTCCCAGAGTTACTTTCTTAAACTGCAGGTCGCTCGACTTATTATTAGTAAAATCACTTACAGGCGATCCGGTATAGGAAACATATTTAAAACGAGCAGCGGCTTCGAAATGGAAAAAATGCGGGTCAAGTGCGGCATAGGATGCAGGGTTACCCTGATAAATATAACGGTTAGAAGATAAAGCTACCCCGGCATGACCCATCCCAGAAGTTCGGTCGAAACTGCTTTTTTCAATATCTCCAATACCAATTAAAGAGTATGGGGAGGTATTATTTTGTGCCTTGGCCTCTATGAGTGATCCACTCACTACACTGCAACAACACATCAATATCGGAATGATTTTCTTCATATTATTTTACGGCAGCGTATACAATTAATAATTCCATTTTACCTAAAGGATTTGATTTATTTCCTACCACCAAGCGGTTAAAAGATGTTTCCATCGCAGGGCTAGGAGGTAACAATAACAAGCCATTCCCATTTATGGTAGGGTCGTTCACAATCAATGCAACATAATTGGTTACATCGTAGGCATAACTAGTATTTTCTCCATACAGGTAATCCAATTCCAAACTTCCATATTGCGGATTCGAACTTCCATTCACAAAATAGGCAAGGTCAAATCCAATCTGATTCAATTGGGTTGTTGATGATAGTCTTACTTGTGGAGGAACAGCAAAGCTGGTACTATAAGAACCTTTTAAGGGCCGAACTACCAGCGTTGCCCGTATTACTTTGGTGTAGTTGGGTATTTTTAACAAATCACGAATGGAGTTGAACTTGATCTTGGCCATAGCTCCTCCGATATAGGATGTAAAGGCCGTATTGCCGGTAAGGCTGCTGTGCAATTGCTTTTTGGTGGCCAGATCTTTTAAAGGAGTGCCCGTTCTGTCTACACTTATTTGGTTGTAATGATGCGATTTTGCTCCAATGGTAATATCGTAAGTTTTATTAAGTAAAAACAAATCAGGCTTTTTGTAATACAATCTCATCACAAGACTGTCTTTACACCCGAATGCAAAAGCTGAATTGGAACCAGCAGAAACCCGAATACCATTGAAATATTTTATAAATGCGTCCGAGGTTCTCATATCCAGATCATTGGGATCTTTTAGCTTTTGTAAAAACTCTCGGCCCAAAGCATCGGATATGCGAATTTTAATCGAATCCCTTCGCAGCGGTCGCACATAAACAGTTTTCGTTCCTAGCGGACTGGGATCAACTGGAAACTGTCGGGTATTATAAATAAGATTTGCGTTTTCTTCGTACCCGTTGATAATTTCCTTAACTCGATGAACATTCAGGGTTACCGGCAACGTGCTGTCACCATAAAAAGTGCGGTTCGGAACCATTATTAAACAAAGGGAGTCGTAGGTCGTTCCTGCAAATGCATCATTGTAAAAGGGTGGCACCATCTCACTATAACACTGCGTAGAAATTTTTCCAAAATAGGGATCCTGATATCCCCCTAGTAAAGAAACCCCACTGCTGGAAGTAGCAAAAGAATCAACCTGAATGGTGGTAAGGTCTGCATTGAAAGAATCTACCTTAATAATCTGAGTGTAATCATTGTCTAAAAACTGATCACCAAATTTAATGTCAACTTTTTTACAAGAGAACC
>CAIUKP010000243.1 GCA_903899675.1 uncultured Bacteroidota bacterium
ATAGATGTACCTACAGCTATATTGGTAACAAAACTTCAACTATTCGAAGGAGTAACCAGCTGTTTAAATCAGAGAAGAACGCAGTTCAGCTAACCCAGCACTACCCTTCTAAAAGGATTTCGCCCTATGGCATTTCGGTGAGTTTCCCTATGTCAATTTGGGGGTTTTCCCTATTGCACACCCCTAATGATGCCGCTAGTTTTGGAGTAATAAAAATATATCATCATCCAGATACCCACTAATAGATTATGAAAACAGCATTATATTCTAACGCAAATATTGCTTTAAACGTTTCCACTGCTGGTTTTTTGTATAAAATTCAGGAGCGATTACTTTCTACCAAAAAGAGCCCAAAAGTAATGCTAGGCAAGTTTGCTAAAAAAGAAAGTATCGGGCGCATATCTGTTCCAGTAAATCATTGTACCCCCAAACAATTTTATAAACCTGCCAGAATGAGCAGTCAGCAGATTGCCTATATTAACAATGCTATAAACGGTACTATCTTATACAATACTAGTGAGCAATCCTATCAAAGATTCGATGGGGTTACTTGGCAATCTATCAGTCATTATCCTGGAGAACGTTTACTAGGTGGCATCGTTTTTCAAATTAACGAAGCCGGAACGCATGGCTTGTTAACCAATATTTCTCATCATATTACCACCGTTCAGTGGAATGATGTTGTAAAAAGAATTCCCGTTTCTAAACTGCCCAATCAACACAACCTACCGATCAATCAATATCCGTTATCCATCCTACAGGGCAAAAATATGTCGTATGGAGAAAGAATGGCTGCGCATTATTGCGTAAGCATTCATGGAGAAATGATTCGGGGATGGAGAATTCCTACCCTTGCCGAATTATTAGCTATGCTGCAAGAGAGCATCCTAAGTGCATCCTTTAAAGCAGGTGGAGCCTGGGGATTTAAAGATCAAGATGCCATATACTGGCTGCATATACAAGATACCCACAAAGTACAGGATGCAAATCCAGAACATTATTATATACGTCTGGTAAGAGAATTTTAAATCAAATACTTAGTAACTCCCATGAAAAATAATTTCAAATTAGCCGTATCACATCTCCTAAATATCAATACTAGCATGGGTTTTATAAATTCTTTTATAAGCAATTTCTACAACTATATATATACCACTACAAATAAATACAGGGTTTTCCCCCCCGATCTTTGAGTGTTTTACCCGTTGTTTACCCTATAACACGCAAGTAATTTTACATCATCAATCAAACAAACAAAAACCAGTACGATTAAACATACTAAAATGAAAAACCAAACCAACCTAAAAAGTAAAAGCCTCCTAAAGAGTCAAATCCACCTCTTACGTGGGGCTTTTACTACTTGCAAAAATGACCCGGTTACTTTTTTATCAAAAAACAATTACAATAAAAAGTAAAAACACCCTATCCGGCAAATGTAAAAACCGCTGAAACTTTGCCTTTTTAAATTAAACAAACACATATCCAACTTTTAATCCTATAAAAACCCAACAATGTCAACCACGTATTTACCCAACCAATCAGCAGGCAGCAGATATGCATATGCAAATGCTCGCCCAACAGCCAACTATTATCAGCAAAACAACCGCCAGTCTGTTAAAACCTCATTCATAGATAGAATTGATGAGGGACAACTAATGGTGGGCATCTTTTGTTTTCTGGTACCCACCCTTTTTAGTGCGGTAGCATTCGGACTGCATTATTTGTTAGTTGAAGACCTCATTACCAATGGTTTATATATAGGTGGCGGAGCCATCGCAGCCAGACTTACCATGAGCATCGTAATAAAAGGCATGGCTGCAGAAAAAAACAGAAGCGAATCCTTCTGGATTACATTTGCAGTGATTTTTCCAGCACTTTCTTTAATCTGCCTTAGCATTGTAGGCCATAAACCTGCTGAAACTGTTCAAGTAGAAAAAATTGTAGAAAAAAGAACTGAAAAAACAAATACCCAACCCATCCGAGTTGCCCGTGAAATTTATATGACGCAGCGATCTAAAGCCATCTAGTTTAGTACATTTATATCCAATATCCTTTATCAACAAAGGTGCTCAGCTGAGCACCTTTGTTATTATAGTTACTATGTAGGTAGTTTAGTTAATGAATAAGATTTACTAAATTGCCAAAAACATTACTAATTATGAAAAAAGTTTTACTGCTGATCATTACCAGCCTGTTGTTGAATCAAATCAATGCCCAAATTAGTCTACCAAAAACTGCCGACGTAACCAAAGCGGCTACCTCAGCACTGGGTAGTTTTATTGCTCCCCCTAAATTGGGTGATATTACGGGTACTACCAATAGTGTAGTAGATAAACTAACCAGTCAGCTCTCCCTACCCGCTTCTCAAAAAGGCGCTTTAACAGAGGCAGTTGGCGGATTTTTAAAACAAAAGCAAGGCATTATGGGATTAGCAGGCAGCGACCCTTCCGCCTACCTGAGTAAATTTGCCCCCATGCAACAAGGCCTTTTTGGAAAAATGAAAGGTATTATGGGTGCAGCTAATTTTAGCAAATTTATGAATTTGAAACCGGGCGGAAACGGAGCAGGGAATGTACTGAGTAACCTGTTTTTTTAAACCAACATTATCAACAAAAAAGGCTGACTTTTATAGTCAGCCTTTTTTATTCATACTGGTAAATATTCAAAACTACCCATAAAAATTAATCAGAATTAACAATTAATTGATACAGCGTTCGGTTGAACATTTAAAATATTTCGTATATTGTTCGGTATGAAAGGAAATTTTCATACTTATTTCCGCCAAACCACCCTATCCCTTTTTAACTCTTGGATGGACACGGCTCAGGTGGGCTCTGTATCTAATTTGCATGATTTGCGGGTACAGATGAAAAGAATCAAAGCTATATTATCCTTTCTTCAATCGATTTACGGAAAAGGGTCTTTAGGAAAATTACCGAATGTTACCAGAGAACTATTTCAACAAGCCGGAGAATGGAGAGAAATGCAGTTGATCAATCAATGGCTACAGAAAATAAATGTACAATTGGATGCAACTATCGGTTGTACAGAGGCAGATATACTCCAACAAGCAAACCAAACACAAGCTTTTCTGCAAAAGCATTTCAATGCCTATACCAAACAAATTAAAAAGGCTGAGAGTTTGGCCAACAAAACCCATAATATTTTAGCGGAACAGTATTTTATGCAATTATCTGCCTCCCTTAAAAAAGGACTCAAAAAAGCAAAACAGAAAGACTGGCATGAGGTAAGAAAACTTTGCAAGAAATGGATATATGCTACTAATTGGCTTGATAAAGACCGGCTTCCTAATCAGAAAAAAATCCATGCAATTAGTAAACTGGAGAAAAATATCGGCGACTGGCATGAATGCTGCACTATCATTAACCGGCTCGAAGAGGTAGAGCATATGGATAAAGCCCCACTAAACAGTAGGCAAGCAATGGCAATTGCTTTAGCGAGCATACATAAAAAAGAGAAGTTGGCAGTTAAAAAAACTCAAAAACAGTTGGTTACAGTTGCAGAACAGTTTTAACGATCCCCGGTGCCACTTAAAAAATTTCTAAACCAATACCCCGAATCTTTGATGGTTCGTAACTGAGTTTCAAAATCTACACGAACCAAACCAAAACGGGCAGTGAAACCGAAAGCCCATTCAAAATTGTCGGTGAGCGTCCAAACAAAATACCCATCAATGGGCACTCCTTCTTTTTTAGCTTGTAAAACGGCTTGAAGGTATTGCTGAAAATACTTTATCCGCAGGGGGTCGACCACTTTACCGGGATGCAGCGTTTCCTTTTCGGCACAGCCACCTTCGGTTACGATAATTTTTTTCACGCCTGGATAATCTGCCACTCTCCTCAACATCCGGTAACAACTGGCGGCATTAATTTCCCACCCCAACGCAGTATGCGGAACCTTACGACTTTTCGCACTCACTTCTGAAGTACCAACATAGGGTACAAGTGGATTATGCCTTACTGTTACTGGAAAATAGTTTTGAAATCCAACAAAATCCAAATCACATTTCATAGCTTCCTTAAAACGCCAACTACGGTTAAATAAATGAAATTTCTCTATTACCGGAAATCCATCCATCATAGGAAACCCCATACCCAGGGCTGGCTCTAAAAAAAACCTGTTAAGTAA
>CAIUKP010000244.1 GCA_903899675.1 uncultured Bacteroidota bacterium
CCTGAAGCAACGCTTTCAATCATTTACGGAAATTGAGAGAAAGCAATTGCTTTCCCTTGTATTTATGCAACTTAGTAGGGAAGAAAAACAGGAAATACTAAATAACCTCCAGTACATAAACCTTGCAGAAAGTAAACCCGCAATAGATAGGGATAGCATCCCATTAGGTTTAACTGGCACAGATGCGGATAGCTATTTACCAGTTATTTCACCTATGCTGAGGTTAAAGTTGTTATCCCTACTTTGGGAGGAAGTAAATCGGAGTCCTTTATCAAATGCCATCCAATTATTGCAGCCGATTGTACAGGATTCTTCGCGGGTAATCATTGAGCAACCTTTTGTTCCCAACCTTCCCTAAAAAATAATTTTACCAAAGATTGCGAGGGCACCAGTCTCCGTAACGATTACCCAGTAAAAATCCAATCATAATTTCGTGGGTACCCCTGCTTACGGTATTGAGCGTGGAAGTTTGTAAATCGTATGAATAACCAATATTGATACTGCGATTGAGGTTAATTCCGGCCATAGCAGCAAATCCATCCTGATACCGATACGAGGCTCCGAGCCAGCACAAATCCTGGTACTGAAACTTTGCATTTACATCGAATCCCAAGGGAAGCGGATTGATGTATCTGATTAATGCAGAAGGCAACACACTAAAGTCGTCACCCAACTGCAAGCGATAGCCTGCACTGAAAAATATATGGGGAATCAGTTTACCGTTTTCGAGGTATACGGTGTTATCAGAAAAAGCAATTTGCTGAGGAATGATTTGTTGAACGGATAACCCCACAAAGTAGTTAGCTGAGTATAACCACAAACCTGCGCTCAGATCGGGTTTAATGGTATTGATTAATCCAGAACCTGCAACCGCAGGATCGAGTTGGGTACCTCCAAAATTCAGCTTACTGGCATCCAGACTCATATTAGTGATACCTGCAGAAAAGCCTGCCGATAAAGTGGTTTTGGTGGAAAGTGGTAAATGATAAGCATAGGTTCCATATGCAGCAAAGCGGTTGAGGGGGCCGGTTCTATCGTTTAGCATGGTAAAGCCTATGCCATGATGCGGATCGGGAGCGGTATAATCTCTCCAATAGGCTTCTCCACGGGGGTTACTCCCATTTGGCCGAACAGAGGTAGCCGTAGTTCGCTCATAATCACTTTTACGCAAAGGGCCATGCATGGATATATAAGTGGTTACCGGTGCATCGGGTAATCCTACCCATTGTATGCGGTGACTGGCTTTTACATCCCAGTAATTTTCAATTCCGGCAACGGCGGGGTTGATGATATAATTATTGAGGATATACTGCGTATAGTAAGGACGTTGCTGCGCAAGAGAATGCAATGCCAGCAATGATAGCATGAGAAACCCGAAAATTTTACACTTTACCTGCATACTATCTAACAATGGTTACCGATCCTTTCATGATCTCGCGCCCATTTTTTGGGTTGATGATATAATAGTAAGTACCTACCGGCAACGGGGTTCCTTTGAAGTTTCCATCCCAAGGAATACTATATCCGGTGGTCAAATATACTAGTTGTCCGTATCTATTAAAAATTTGAACGGTGGCTTCTGAATAATATTCCAGGTATTTTATGCGCCAAACATCATTTATGCCGTCTCCGTTGGGCGAAAAAGCATTGGGAATTTCAGGACCCTTGAGTACACGAAGGAACACAGTATCTGAAACCGCACAACCCCCAATTCCGGTGAGGGTAAGCAAATAAGTGATATCGTCAGATGCGGTGGCGAGTGGAATGGCAGCCGTATCACTGTTCAAATAGGTATCTGGGGTCCATAAATATTGTAAAGAATTACCATATACATAATCGGGTTTGAGCGGAACAGTTGCGCCGGCTAGGGTTCGGATTTCATTGGGCAAATCCAATACCGGTAATGGAAAAATGATAATGGGCAACGATACCGTATCGCTCACACAACCATCTAAATTTTTTACCAAGAGCTTCACAACAGCATTGCCCGAATCATTATACACCTGTTTAGGATTTTGGAGGCTAGAAGTATATCCCTTTCCTAAATTCCAATTCCAATTTTGAATGGCACTGGAATAGCCATTGCTCAAATCAGTAAACTGTATCTGATCATTCGAACAAAACTGCGTATCCGTTGCCGTGAAAGCTGCTATGGGCGTAGGAAAAATTTGTATCACTTTGCTAACACTGTCTACACAAGTATTTCCACCCGAATAGGCTTTCATCTTTATGGTATAGCTGGTTGCACTCGGGACCGCAACCGTGGAATATGCCTTAGGGTATGTTTGTTGAAGACCCGGAAGTAAGGTATCCGTTTGGTTGGCGGGATTGCCGGTATAATCCCATTGAATGGTTAGCCGGGTTATACTTCCGAAATTAACGGTGGACTTATCCTGTAACATCAACATTCGCTCACTGCAAAATGGCAAAGCATTTGCCAGTAAAAAATCTGCTTTGGGGGTAGTTCCATTTACGGTAAAATTTTTGGTAAAAGCATTGGCACATCCCGCTGCCGAAGTTACTTGAAGACTTACCGTGTAATAGTCTGCTTTTTTATAAGTGATGGAAGGTTGCGCAGCCGTGCTGGTTAGGGGTATGGGGCCCGGACTAACAGCGGGACTAGCTGCATTAAAGTTCCAGAGGTAGGTGAAACCAGCCGTTCCGTCGGCTATTTTGGTGGTATCGATAAATTTTGCGTTCGCATCATTTAAGCAGATGGCTGGAGAAATAAATCCCGGCTCGGGCAAGGGATTAACTTTAAAGGGGGTAACCGGACTAAACACTTCACTGGTGCAGCCATTGCTTAGCACTACTTGTAAGGTAGGTTTTTTGTTTCCCCAGCTAGTATAGGTGGTTTGTACGGGTGCCTGGGTGGTTCTGCTAAAAGCGCCACTGCCATCATCCAAATTCCAAATGCGGGTACTGATGGTTCCCGAACTAGCGGTAGAAACATCCGAGAAAGTTACAACGCTGTTTACACAGGCAAACGTAGGCACTACCCAGCCAGCTATGGGGCGATTGGCTACATTAATGGTGCGCGTAAAGGGATCGGATAAGCAGCCAATATCTGATATCACCTCCAATGAAGCCTGAAAATTACCGGCGGCGGAGTATAGGATTCCATAATAACTGCTGTCGTTTTTAATATCCGTAGGTCCGGTTCCCTTATTCCATCTCCAGCGCGTTATTTGTCCCTGACCAATGGTAGATGTGCTAAAAAGTTTTACTGAGTCGGTAATGCATCCAGAACTCAGACTATTGAATTGCGCCACGGGTTTGCTGTATACCCGAATAGGTAAAAAAACCAGCTGGGTATTACTTCCACACCCATCAGGAGTTGCAGAAGTGGTATATAAACGGATAATATCTAAATCGGAAGATGAGTTAGACTGATTAAATTGATAGGTTATGCCGGTGCTATAATACCGGATGGTTTGCCCATTAATAATTAAGGTACTATCGGGTGTGCCTCCGGTGGGTTGGTTGATAGTGGTTGCCGGAGATATACGGGGTGCCAAAGCGAAATCCCATTGCAGGGAAGTGGGTAAATAGTTAAGCGGAACCGAAAAAGTAAAGGGCGTATTGGTGCAGGTAAAAGCCGAATCAATTCGGTTAAAGGGATTTTGAATGGTGGGTTTGGGGGTAAAATCTTTCACGTTGGTTCCCCCGTTGTATCCGTAAGACTCAACAGGTCCATATCCATATACTATAGCAGAAAAACTACTATCCGCCACAACCCGGTGAATGGGATTGGTTTGGGAGGAAGTGGAGAGATCTTCTTGCAGATAGGAATAGTTACTTCCCGGAATATCTACAAAATTGGCTGTGGGAGCTTTCCCGTCTATTGAAAGGGAGGACTTAAACTTTTGGTTAATGATAATATTTACGTAATGAAGAACTACGTTGGTTTGTTTATCTGGCACATAACTCATGTGTGCTGAAAAAAATGTAATATCCTGCAAGGTTTGTTCTACCGGACTCAACATCACCATTTCAGGATCTGCATTACAGGTATTAACCTCATTGGGTAAGTTACTACAGCCTGGCTTACAAGAAGTAGAAGTGATATACTGGGCTATAGAAATAGGTTCATCCGAATTGATGATAAGGGGGTTGTTAGATGAATAAAAATAAAAATTGCCAGTGCTATTATAGTTGGCCGCTCCCAGGTTTATTGTGTTGCCATTTTCCTGAATCGCAACCTTTGCATTAACAGATTTGGGAATAATGCGAAATAGATCGTAGTTCCTGTTTTTGAAGGGGGCTGTAACAAAGGTTTTGCCCCAAGATTTGGTGGGGAACAATTGCTGAAAAAGATTGTCTCCTCCAAAAGCACCCCCACAATCAAAAGCACTCCAGGTAGAAGCTGAAAAAACGGCAACCGGCCTGCACCCCGAGGTACCGGCAGCTGGTGCCGATGTGATTTTTGTTCCAGTTAAATCTGCCAAAGGAGCACTTTGAAACTGGTAGCAGTCCCCCGCATTGGGCAAATTAACCACAATGGGAACCCCCGCTAATTCTCCATTTCTTCCATTTGCGGTGGGTATAATGGTAATTTGCGTATTGGCCTGTGAAGCTACTACCGCAATTTCTCCCACACCTGCGCCAGTTCCTCCAGCAGCATTTGCAGAGGGCATGGAGGGTGCTATATATTCATTTCCCAATACTTGGGTAGGAAGTGCTAGGGTAGCAGCACTTCTGGCAGAATAAATTATGTGGGAGTACACAACCAGGGGATCATTCGATGCAATGCGAATGGCGGATTTGCTTTTAACACCGTTCGATTGTGACTGATAAACCGCCGTATTCAAGCCAAAATACTGAGGACTTGTTCCAGAAACGACGCCTGTGCCGGATGAGTTAAGGAAAATACGGGTAACCACATTGGCCTGCACTGTAAAGGTAAGGGGAGGTCCGCCAGCCAGTTCCAGGGTTCCGGTAGTATTTACCGAAGCAGTTATGTATAAACCCATTACAGAAAGGGTACCATCAACGTGAGCCGGATAGGTTAACCAAAATTCCTTGCCTTTATTGGAAAATTCCTGACTTCTGAGTGGACTAGCCATCAGCAATAACCCCATTCCCCAGCAAAGCAAACGCAACCATTTCATACCGGGGAAAATTTGATTATCAATGTTTTACAAATATTACAGCAATTCATCCTAAAATTACGCCAACCCCCTATCATCTCCATCAATTAAAGAGCATAAAATACCCTTATCCGTTGTCTTTTAATAAAGCTTTAGCATTAGGTCCACAGCAAAAAAGCAGGTCTAAAATACTCATCCCCGGTAAAAACCCATTCCGATCTTCAAAAACCTGCTGGTAAATGGGTGTAGAAGGATGGGTTAGGGATAGTCGGGTTTGAAAGATTTCCCTTCCTTCCGCCACCCCCAATTCGAGAGTCGGCTGGTACGAATCGGTTCGTTGTATAAGGGTATCCGGAAAAAGCCAATCTCTGATTTTCCATAAGAGTTGTTCGTTCAATTCGATCAATTTTTCGGGGCGAGATTCCAAAATATCATATAAAAAATAACTGTAATGTTCGTACCAAGGTGCGCGGCGGTAGCAAGACTCGATGGTTCGGATATGTTGGTTAACCCAGTTATCACGGTACGCGATTTTTAGGGAATGGATGGGGGCATGCTGGTCGCGTCCATGAACGATGGGAACGGTTAGTAAGAGCGGTCCGCCCGCCCCGGCAATATAGGCACGGTTGCGGAATCCGCCCTTTTGCCAGTTTTCGTATTGATCTATTTTTGTATTCGTATATTTGCTTAGATTTTTAATCCAATTAATACTTCCAAAGTATTGTATATCAGTTACTAAAGTAATATTTTTATTAATTTCGTTCATTTCAGCAAAAAAGCAGCTTATTTGGGTGATTAATGGTTTTTTTTAGTTGTATATTTAATTCAACTAATTTTTACATTAACTTGATTATCAATATTTTATTTAAATAATTGTAAACTAAATAATTTAGACTCCTTTTTTTCTCAAATATTTAAGCCTTTCACTAAAGATATTAGCAGTAGGAATGGCTATATTTAGGAATAAATTACACTCATGGTTCAGTATACCCGCCCCTTCCGGTTCTTCGCTTTTCTGCTGCTAACTCTGGTAATCAGCACCCTCCTAGCTTGCCATGGACCCCGAGAATTTGAGTTTAGACAGATAGAGGAAATGAAAATAGAGAAGGCCGGTTTTGGTAAATCCGTCCTCTCCCTCCGCATCCAATATTACAATCCCAACCCCTTTCGCGTTAGCCTGAAAAGTATCAAAGCCGATGTTTCGCTGGAGAATAAGTTCTTGGGAACCCTGGTAATGGATACCCTAATTATGGTGCCAGCAAGTGCCGATTTTCGGATTCCGGCCCGGTTAGAGGTGGATATGAAAACCATCTATTCCAGTGGACTATCCGTTCTGCTAAACCGGGATATGCTAGTTTCCGTAAACGGGGTTGCCCGAGTGGGTAAATCAGGCATCTTTACCAATGTTCCTTTCTCGTATGCTGCCAAACAAAAACTCGACCTAATTGGATTTTAATAGTAGGGCTGCACATGACAGGGAGGTGCCCCTTTTTTCTGACCGCCCCCATCAACTACCCGTTTACAAATGGGGGGCAACAACTTATACGAATCTTCCGTGGCCAGCGACGAATCCGCATCAAAGCCGGCATTATTGATGGCTACCCTGATGTCTTCCGCCGAAGTTCGGTCGGGCCAGAATTGCACCTTAATCTCCCCCTGTAACAACTGAATCTTCCACTGGATCATCGCACTTTCCATATTTGCCTTATTTACCACAGTCAGGTGCTTTTCTAACCTTTCCTTACATTCCCAGCAGCGCAGATTGGCAGATTTAATGGTTACCCACTCCGATTTAGGCTGCTGAGCAGCTGCTTTTCCAACGGAAAAAATCATTACCAATAGAACCCATCCCAATTTATTCATCATAGTATCTCTAATTTACATATTCCACTGAGCCGGATTCTCCCGCCATTGCTGCAAAGTAGCCAGCTGATCGGGGGCAACTTGTCCGCTCTCTATGGCTGTTTCAATAAGCGTGCCATACTGCGTAAGAGACCGAAGCGGAACCCCCGCTTTATCAAATGCCTCCTGTGCCAGCGGAAATCCATAATTAAAAATGGAAACCATCCCCACCACTTCTAATCCCGCTTGCCGCAGCACGTCTACCACCTGCAAACTGCTTTTTCCGGTTGAAATCAGGTCCTCAATAACCAATACCTGCTGTCCGGGCTCGTAATACCCCTCAATCTGATTCCCCAATCCATGCTCCTTCGGCTTAGGCCGAACATACATAAAAGGCAGTTTCAGCTGATCGGCGGCCATGGCACCCCAGGGAATACCCGCTGTGGCCACCCCAGCCAATACCGAAGCCTGTGGAAAATGCTCAAACACCAAATTGCAGAGTTCACTTTTTATAAAATCCCTCACATAGGGGAACGATAAAATGCGTCGGTTATCGCAATAAATCGGACTCTTCCAGCCACTGGCCCAGGTATAGGGGGCTGTGGGACTTAATTTTACGGCAGCAACCTGTAAAAGTTTTTCTGCTACGGCTTTTTCGTTGGTCATACAGCAAAATTAGGCGCATTTTATGGGCTGTCTATTAGAATATGGAAAATTGTATTCACATTTGAGCTATGAATAATCAA
>CAIUKP010000245.1 GCA_903899675.1 uncultured Bacteroidota bacterium
ACGATCTGCTTCATTATTCTGCAGGAGTTTCGGGAGTGGCTTCTTCTGCCTGAGCGGTTGGTTGCTCAGCGGGGGCGGCAGCTTCTTCGGCAGCCTTCTTTGGCGCACGACCTCTCCGGGTTTTCTTAGCTGGTTCAGCAGCTTTTTCTACTCCTTTACCATATATTTCGTTGAAATCTACTAGTTCAATCATGGCTTTCTCTGCATTATCACCGGGACGAATACCCAGTTTTAGGATGCGGGTGTAACCACCGGGGCGGGAAACTACTTTCGGACCCACCACTGTAAATAATTCTTTAACAGCGGCTTTGTCTTGCAAGTGACTGAACACAACCCGATGTTGGTTCATGATGGTTTCCTTGTTTTCGGTTTTTTTGGTTTTGGTAATCAGCGGCTCCACATAAGTTCTTAACGCTTTGGCTTTTGCCAGGGTAGTTACGATGCGTTTGTGGGTAATCAGCTGACTGGCCAGGTTGCTTAGGAGCGCACTGCGGTGAGCTTTCTTGCGGCTTAGTTTGTTTACTTTGTTTCCGTGGTTCATGACGATTGTTTTAATTTCTTCACACCGTGTCAGGAATTGTGAAGAGGTGATAGCTTACGCTATCGGGTTAAAAAAAACTGCCACCTCGTGGGAGGGGCAGTAATATTAATTATCGAGATTATCTAATCCCAGTTTATTCAAATCCATACCGAAGCTCAATCCTCTTTCAGTTAACACCTGCTCAATTTCGGAGAGTGATTTCTGACCAAAGTTTCTAAACTTCATCAGGTCTTCCTGTTCGTATTGAACGAGTTCACTGAGGCTGTTGATTTTAGCAGCTTTCAGGCAATTGAATGCACGAACGGAAAGGTCTAGATCTTCCAATGGTGTTTTCAATACTTTGCGTAACTGAAGTACATGCTCATCAACCACATCTTCTTTCTTATCTTCTTTATTATCGAAAGTGATGTTTTCATCGGTGATAATCATCAGGTGCTGAATCAGAATTCGAGAAGCCTGTTTAACCGCATCTTCAGGGTGAATAGTTCCATCAGTTGCTACATCAAGGATTAGTTTTTCGTAATCGGTTCTTTGTTCTACCCGGTAATTTTCAATTGCGTATTTTACGTTTTTGATTGGGGTATGAATTGAGTCGATGGCGATGTATCCGAAAGCAGCATCTTTCACTTTATTTTCTTCAGCAGGAATATAACCACGGCCTTTTCCAATGTGCAGTTCGATTTCCATTTTAGCAGAAGCATCCATGGTACAAATCACTAGTTCGGGATTCATTACCTGAAAATTTTGAGAATGTTCGCCAATCATACCCGCTGTGAATTCAGTACGACCTTTAATGGTAAGTACAATTCTTTCGGTAAGTACTTCATGATCAACATTTTTCTTAAAACGAACTTGTTTCAGGTTGAGGATCAATTCGGTAACGTCTTCGGTTACTCCTTTAATGGTAGCAAACTCGTGGTTAAGACCTTCAATCTTAACCCCTACGAGGGCATATCCCTCCAGAGAGCTTAGTAATACCCGGCGAAGGGCATTACCAACAGTTAAACCAAATCCGGGTTCTAAAGGACGGAATTCGAATTGTCCTTCAAACTCAGTTGCTTTTTGTAAAACGATTTTGTCGGGTTTCTGAAAGCTTAATATGGCCATATTAATACTTGTTTATTTTTTAATGGGGTAAAGTTTTTTATTTACCGGGATGAGTGAAATTGCAATGGTTGCCATTAAAATTTGCAACCATTGGATTATTATTTTGAATACAATTCTACAATCAATTGCTCTTTGATATTCTCAGGAACATTTTCTCTCTCGGGGAAAGTAATAAAAGTACCCTTCATTTCCGTTTCGTTCCAATCTACCCATCCGAACTTAGGATTTTTACCCCGGCTCTTGCTAGTAACAGCAGAATTAACGGCACTCTTTGGGCGGTAGCCAATCACATCACCTGGCTTACACTGATAAGAAGGAATGTTCATCACTTCACCATTTACTGTAACGTGCTTGTGATTTACCAACTGACGTGCCTCGGGCCGGCTGGCTGTTAATCCCATGCGATAGATGGTATTATCTAATCTTGCTTCGAGCAACTTAATCAGATTTTCACCGGTAACTCCTTTTAAACGCTGAGCTTCTTCGAAGGTTTTACGGAACTGACGCTCTAACACACCATAAGTGTATTTGGCTTTTTGTTTTTCGCGCAACTGGAGTGCATATTCACCCAAGGTTTTGCGTTTGCGGGCAGCACCATGCTGACCGGGAGGATTGCTGTTTTTTCCCAGCCACTTTGCATTGCCGAGGATGGGTTCTCCAAAAATGCGAGAGATTTTTGTTTTGGGGCCTGTGTAACGTGCCATAGTATAGATTGATTTTTTAGTGACGGTATTCAATCAAAAAATCTAAAATAGATTGAAAACCCGGTTATGAAAAAACCGGCCAATGGCCGGCAGATTAAACTCTTCTTTGTTTAGGGGGGCGACAACCATTGTGTGGCAGAGGGGTAACGTCTTTAATAGTTGTTACTTCAATACCAGATTGTGCAATGGAACGAATAGCACCTTCTCTTCCTGATCCAGGACCTTTAACAAATACATCTACCCGCTTTAAGCCAGCGTCTAAAGCTGTTTTGGCAGCATCAGCAGCGGCCATTTGAGCAGCATAGGGCGTATTTTTTTTAGAACCCCGGAAACCCATTTTACCGGCACTGCTCCAACTAATTACCTGTCCGGTTTTATTGGTAAAGCTGATAATAATGTTGTTGAAGGTAGCAGAGATGCGAACTTCGCCAGTAGCATCTACTTTTACTACTCTTTTTTTAGCAACCGCCTTGGCGCTGTTTTGTGCTTTTTGTGGTTTAGCCATTTGTTTTTTTTGAGGTAATCGTTTATTAATTTTTCCGCCTGGGCGGAAACCTTTTTGCTCTCCCTTCCGAAGAAGATCTAAGTAAAAAAGGGTTTGCATTTGCCAATTCAGCTATACCGAATCGGCGGATAATACTATTTCTTAGCTACTTTCTTTTTACCGGCAACCGTTTTACGCTTTCCTTTACGAGTACGGCTGTTGGTTTTAGTACGTTGTCCACGAACCGGTAAGCCTTTCCGGTGACGGAGGCCGCGATAACAGGCAATGTCTAATAAACGCTTAATGCTCATAGATACTTCACTACGCAAAGCACCTTCTACTTTAAACTCGGCATTAATAATATTCCGGATAGCTGCTTGCTCATCGTCGTTCCATTGATTTACTTTTTTATTGTAATCAATGCCTGCTTTCGACAAAATGTACTGAGCAGTTGAACGTCCGATTCCGAAGATGTAAGTCAGACCAATTTCTCCTCTTTTATTTTTGGGGAGATCTATACCGGCGATACGGGCCATAGCGTGTATTTTGTTAGATGATGATACTTAGTTAAATAAATTACTTTAGGAAGCCATTGCTCCTCCAAAGAGATTATCCCTGACGCTGCTTAAAGCGAGGGTTCTTTTTGTTGATTACAAACAACTTTCCTTTGCGCTTCACAATCTTGCAATCAACACTTCTTTTTTTAATGGAAGCTCTGACTTTCATAACAATAGTTTTTAAAAATACGGTAGGCTTATGCCTGCTTATTTATACCTAAAAATGATTCTACCCCTTGTTAAATCGTATGGACTCATCTCAACCCCCACTTTATCACCTGGTAGAATCCGGATATAGTGCATCCGCATTTTTCCCGAGATGGTGGCCAATATTTCATGACCATTTTCTAACTTTACCCGGAACATCGCGTTGCTAAGCGCTTCCAGAATTACGCCATCTTGTTTAATCAGTGGTTGTTTAGACATACAATTTTTGGGGCTGCAAAGATACGAAAGCTAGGTCAGATAAAGAAAAAAACGTGGGTAAAAATTCGTTTTTTGTGGAAAAAAGGGTGAAAATAAACCCAATCAGTGCCAAAATCCCAATTTTTTTAGTACAATAGGTTAACAGGGAGGAGAATTTCCCAACGGTTGGCATTGCCGGTGGGTTGAAATTCGGGCTCTAAAAGTCGGGAATAGCGAAACCCGATACTTACCGGCAACTGGTTCCACCACCGGGTGTCGAAATACCATTCTGTACCCACCGAATTAAAGGTACGCTGCAAACCGGTGCGCCGGCTGATGCCGATGGTATGATCGTAAAACACTGCTGTTCTTACCCGCAACAGATATACCAACTGGGCCCACCCCCTTTCGGGATAAGCCACCGGAAAATGATAACTGAGGCTTCCCCCAAGTAAATCGGGGTAATCAACTGCCTGATACCCCCTGGCAAAGGGAAATCGGTTGGTGAAATAGTATTGCTGCAGGGTGTCGCGGGTTTGCGCCGCTGCCGTAATTACCCAATGATGAACAGGTGAGAATCCGGGCAACCAAAGTGAACCCCTGGCCAACCACTGATAAGCCGATCGGGGAGCAGCCGATGTTTTATAGGTAAGGGAAAACGCATGGGCATATTGGGGATAAATTTGCTGGCGCGACTGTTGCACCTGACTGGAATATGTGAGGGATGATTCAACCGTTACCTGATCAAAATTATTCAGCCATTTCTGCGCGATGCCCGTATACTGAATATGCCGAAAATTGAGCGAAGATTGCAGGGATAACCATCTATATCGGTTACCCCCCGATAAGTTCAGTGGCAGGCGTCCACCCACATACGCATTCATTTCCCGAAAGTTTACCAGTGTATCGGCATTCCATCGGGCAGTTCGATGCCAGGTTTGTTGAATTCCCGCGATTGGCTGCACAAAGGTTCCGCCATAGATGCCATCATATCCAACCCGATGGCTACCTTCATTCTGATTAAATAGATACTGCAACTGATGCTGAAAGGTTTTTAATATATTTTCTCCATAAACCGTAAAACTGTATTCAGGCAATTCGAAAAAGGGCCGATAGCTATGAAAATTAAATGGCCGCGTACCCTGCCGATATCGGGTAACCGGATAATTGCTAGGGGAAACGGTTGCTAGCCATTCCCGGTTTTCTTTTTCATAGGGGAGGTTTTTATACATGGGTGCCAAGGCATCGATCGGTTGTACTTTTTCCCAAATGGGTTGAATCGTTGCCAATCGAAATCCATTACCCGTAAATACAGAGGCAAGCAGTTGTTCCTTACTCAACAATGCGCCCTGGTATATTCCGGTGGATGCCCGGCTAAGGCGATAAATCGAACCTGTTTTGGAAATTAATGCCCATATTTCATCCGCTTGCTCATGGGTTGTAGTAAACAGCAAGGTATCGGATTGCACCTGCAAATGGGCAATCACCCGATTGGTGAGTGGCATCAGCCATCGAACTGAATCTGCCGAACCGGGGGTTACTTCAATAATCGACATGTATCCCCGATTGTCTCGAATGGTCGCATAAAACTGTGCTGAATGGGCAGCAAACCGGGGTTCTGATAATTGATATGTTGGCAGGCTCAATCGGAAGGTTTCCTTTCCATCTTTCGAAAGCCTTACAATGGCAGCATCTTTACCGGGGGGTATTTCCGACACCAGTATTTGGTTACCATCTTCCGAAATATCCGGGGTTACCATTTTTTCCCGCTTGAGCAGGGTTTCTGTTTGTCCGGTTTGGGTAGAGAGCACTACGATACGGGTATAATCGTGATTTCCCCAACGCATGTCGGGCTCCAGGGCAGCATAAATAATTTTTCCATTACGGCAAGTAAATGCATCATCAGCAGCAATCTGGCGATTAGCTAACAGGGTTTCAGTTCCATCCGTATTTACCCGATAAAAAGCAGGAATGGCGCGGTCGTTTTTCTTCAATACCCAAACAGCCGACTGATCTGCCTTTACCGGTAACAGGTAATCGGTGATTCCTTTTGTTGAAACTGCCGTTACCCATTGCATTGATTCTACTTTAGGCATTGCTGTTTGATAATCTTGTAAAGCCGTTTGAACAAATTTTGAAAAAGATAGACCGGTTTGTTTTTGTATAGCATGTTGAAATGGATATACCCATCCCCGAAAAGCGGCTGCCTGTGTGCTTACTGTAGGCCAAAATGCATTGCCATACTGTTTTCTTCCATATGCCACCAACAAATATCCCAATGCATACTGATTGGGTACATACTTTCGGAGCGACCCATTGCGCAAATAATCATATCGAACCGGAGGCTGCGTTGCCCACCAGGCAGGCAGTTGCTGCATAAACAAGGGTAAACTTCCCCTACCCTGTTGAGAATAGCGGGTTTCGTTATCTACTGCCTCCCCCTCAAAAAACCAATCGGGAACCGATAGAGCATTGGCCAATGCCTGTCCCTGTTCACCCAACACAAATCTTGCAAAACGGGATACCCCGGTATTCATTCGGTTATATTGCTGCACATGTTTCCATTCATGTATTGCCAGCAAATCACTGAAACGATTGGCACCCAGTGTAAACAGTTGGCGGGGTGGGGTAATATACCATTCACTGCGCCAAGGAGCTAATCCTACATACCCATTAGAAATAAGGGTTTGATCACGAATAACGAGATTGATTTTGTGATGCCTGCTACTATCTTTTTGTTGCAGCCCGTGGATAATGGCAACAATACGTTGGGCCTGCCCATTATAACCTTCTGGAAAGATTATCCGCACCGTGTCGGTATTAATTTGCTTCCAGTGGAATGCAGCAGGTGTTCCGCCAAAAGGCTGCGCACCTATTTTTAAAGCTACCAAACCAACCAACAGCATCAGTAGAACTCTCATACCTGAATTTCAGTTACTGAGTTAATGAAAATGAACCCCGCAAAGTGACTATAAAATAGTTGTGAATTATCGGGGGAAAATTTCAGTCAGCTTTTTTTCTAACATTTCTCCATTCAGATTTTTAGCTATAATCTTTCCCGAACCATCTAG
>CAIUKP010000246.1 GCA_903899675.1 uncultured Bacteroidota bacterium
CATCATCAACAGAATGCTTGCAATTACAAGCAATGAAATTGTGCCTGATATTTTAGATTATAATTTCCCGCTGTTTTATGGAGGTCCGGTTGAAAAAAACACACTACACTTTATCCATAAAGTTGGACCTTTAATTAAAGGTTCTATAGAAATTGCCAAGGGAATTTTTTGGAGCGGTGATATAGAGATAGTGAACGAACTTCTTAATAAAAAAATAGTTACTCCTGATGAATTTCGATTTTTTATTGGTTATTCAGGATGGTCGCCAAACCAACTTGAAGAAGAAATTTCGGAAAAGTCGTGGTGGATTGCTGATGCAAAAATTGATATTATTTTTGATGATGACCTTGAAAACATGTGGAAACGAATTGTGCAGACTCTTGGAGAAGATTATTCATATATGGCAAATTCACCGGATGACCCTAGATGGAATTAATTTTTTTCCGTTTAATTTATCAAGCGATTTTAAGAATTACCAATTACATTGATTTGAATCTAAAGGTAAAAAAAAGGGAATTCTATGAATTCCCCTTTGAGGTATCGAGCAGATTCGAACTGCTGTAGCAGCTTTTGCAGAGCTGAGCCTAGCCACTCGGCCATCCGACCTAGCGTGCTGCAAATGTAGTAATTTTTCGTTTCTTTACAACCGAAAATAAAAAAACTTCCCGATGAGCACTAGATACTTCAATCCTATAGCAGAATCCGAGCTTATTATCACTGAAAAAGGAACTATATACCACCTTGATCTTGAACCTGAAAACCTCGCTCATACAGTTATTACAGTAGGTGATCCGGGTAGGGTAGGTAGTGTCTCAAAATATTTCGACAACATCACCCATAAGGCTGCCCACCGGGAATTTATTACCCATACCGGCTATATTGGTACCAAACATCTATCGGTAGTAAGTACAGGTATTGGCCCCGATAATATTGATATAGTAATGAATGAGCTGGATGCCCTGGTTAATATTGATTTCAAAAGCCGCACAATAAAAGATGACAAAACCCACCTTTCCATCATAAGGCTGGGTACCTGTGGCGCACTGCAAAAAGATATTCCCGTCGACAGCCTGATAGTAGGTACTCACGGCATTGGGCTTGATAACCTGATGCATTACTACAAGCAACATAATACCCCCGAAGAGTCCTTTATTCTTAATGAATTCATCGCCCATACCAATCTTGCCGCCCAAAATATTATACCCTATATCAACGAAGCTTCAATAGGCTTACTCAAGTACTTCGGCCGCGACTATCACCATGGCATGACGGTAACCTGTCCGGGCTTTTATGGCCCACAGGGGCGGTCGCTGCGCCTACCGGTGGCATTTCCACATCTTATAGATGCATTGACCACCTTTAATAGCCACGATAAGCATATAGCCAATTTCGAGATGGAGACTTCAGCCATTTACGGCTTAGGCAAATTATTGGGACATAAGTGTTTGTCAATTAATACTGCAGTTGCTAATCGGGTTACACGCACTTTTTCAAAAGATGGTAATATGGCGGTTGAAAATATGATTGCCAAATCGCTGGAAATTATTGCAGGGATAAAATAGTAATTATGAACCGCATAGAGCATCCCATAAAACTGGAAGGTGAAAAAGTGAGATTGG